>NZ_JBGLYK010000440.1:0-1239 GCF_047304025.1 Pseudomonas sp. Pseusp97
GGATGTCCGGGGCAAGACCTTTTGGTTCCTTTTGGGGCGTTTGCCAAAAGGGACTCGCCCGAGGGGGCGAAACCAGAAGTCCGCGCGCACGCCGAAGCGGCGCAGAAATCCCTAAGCTGAAGCAGCACCCTCCAAGGCGGCCCTGCCGGCTGATCCGCGAGCAGGGCCCCAGCCCTGGAGAGAGCGCTAGACCCTCACATTCCCCCGCGGCCCCGCCACCGCCCAGATGATCAGCCCCAGCACCGGCAGGATGACGATCACCAGTATCCAGATGATCTTCAGTCCCATCTCCGCGTTGCTTTTCACCACGTTGATGATCGCCCAGATATCCAGGGCAAAGATGATCAGGCTGATCAGGCCACTCAGGGTCGAACCCATGTAGAAAATCCCTTTGGATGATTGAGGTCTGATCAGCATAGCCGCCCGCGCCGCAATGGCACGGGCATGGCTTCAGACCCGCGCCGGGTCGATCACCGCGAAGCTGGCGACGGTGTCATGCCCCTCCAGCACACCGCCCTCGCGAGCGAGGCCGATGGTCTGCAGGCCGGCCTGCTGCGCGGCGTCCAGTTCCTGGACCACGTCGGAAAGGAAGAGAATTTCCTCGTCCGGCAGGCCGATGGCAGCGGCGATGCGCTGGTAGGACGCCGCCTCGCGCTTGGGCCCGCTGGTGGTGTCGAAGTAGCCGGAGAACAGCGGCGACAGGTCGCCGGCTTCGGAGCAGCCGAAGATCAGCTTCTGCGCCTGGATCGAGCCGGAGGAGTACACGTAAAGCTGATAGCCCTCGGCATGCCAGTGGCGCAGCGCATCGACGGCATCCGGGTAGACGTGCCCCTTGAGCTGGCCGGCGCGGTAACCCTGCTCCCAGACCATGCCCTGCAATGCCTTGAGCGGCGTGGCCTTGCGGTCTTCGGCGATCCAGCCGAGGAGAATGTCGATGCAGCGTTCGGTATCGGCATTGGCCTCTCCGCTGTCGGCACGCACAGCGGCCAGTTGCTCGGCCACGGCGGGCTCGCCGGCGTGCTCACGCACGTAGTCCGGCAAGTGCGCGGCGGCATAGGGGAAGAGCACGTCGAAGACGAAGCTGACCGCGCTGGTGGTGCCTTCGATGTCGGTGAGGATGGCTTTGATCGGCATGGGAACTCCAAAGGCCCGCTGCTGCGGCGAGCGGACGGTGTGACCCTGTAGGAGCGAGCTTGCTCGCGAACCGCTTCCGCTGCGGGGCTTGTTCGCGAGCAAGCT
>NZ_JBGLYK010000441.1:0-1135 GCF_047304025.1 Pseudomonas sp. Pseusp97
GCCGCTGGCGCTGGTCACCACCTCCGGCAGCGGCCTCGACCCGCAACTGCCGCCTGCCGCCGCGCTGTACCAGGTGCCACGTATCGCCCTGGAGCGCGGCGTGCCGGCCGCGAGCCTGGAGAAACTGGTGGAAGCCAACACCGAACGCCCGCTGATCGGCCCCGCGGTGGTCAACGTGCTGGCGCTGAACATGGCCCTGGCCAGCCTGCCTCGCTAGACTCCAGCGCCAGTACCGACCTCTGCCGTGGTACGAGGAAGAACGCGGGCCGTCCATTGGCAGAGGACGGCTCCCTCTCCCTCCCGGGAGAGGGCTGGGGAGAGGGTTTCCGTGAACTCGCTCCCTCATTGAAACGAGCGCCCAACGCGCTCCGAGGATAGTCCCATGACCGACCCCAACCGCGCCGACGCCCTGCTGGCCGACCTGCCCGCCATGGGCCGTGGCCGCCTCAAGGTATTCCTCGGCGCCGCACCGGGTGTCGGCAAGACCTACGCCATGCTGCTGGCCGCCCAGAGCCAGCTGCGCCAGGGCGTCAAGCTGCGTGTCGGCGTCGTCGAGACCCACGGCCGCGCCGAGACCGAAGCGCTGCTCGCCGGCCTGCCGCAGCAGGCGCTCAAGCGCTCTGAATACCGCGGCATCACCCTGGAGGAAATGGACCTCGACGGCCTGCTCGGCGATCCGCCGACGCTCGCGCTGGTGGACGAACTGGCCCACAGCAACGCCCCCGGCAGCCGCCACGCCAAGCGCTGGCAGGACATCCAGGAACTGCTCTCCGCCGGCATCGACGTCTACACCACGGTCAACGTCCAGCACCTGGAAAGCCTCAATGACCAGGTGCGCGACATCACCGGCGTGCAGGTGCGCGAAACCGTGCCCGACTGGGTGCTGCAGGAGGCCTTCGAACTGCTGTTGGTGGACCTGCCGCCGCGCGAGCTGCTGGAACGCCTGCGCGAGGGCAAGGTCTACGTGCCCGAGCAGGCCCGGGCGGCCATCGATGCCTTCTTCAGCCAGACCAATCTCACTGCGCTGCGCGAGCTGGCCATGCAGACCGCCGCCGCGCGGGTGGATGCCGACCTTGCCCATCGCTACCGCCAGCAGGGCGGCGAGGCGCCGGCCGTGCGCGGGCGCCTGCTGGTC
>NZ_JBGLYK010000442.1:0-1112 GCF_047304025.1 Pseudomonas sp. Pseusp97
CCCCCCGCCGGGGCGGCTCTCTCTTCCCCGTTTGTCGCCCCAAAAACCCCCGGGGGGGGGGGTGCCCCCCCCCCCCCCCGCTCCTACAGGAGGTCCCGGTGCGATGGGATTACGGCGCGAACGGCGCCGCTTCCATCACTTCCACTATCAGCGGGCGGTCGCTCGGCGCGGTGCGCAGCAGCTCCTGCAGGTGATCGTGATCGCGGGCGCGCTCGGCGGCGCAGCCGAAGCCTTTGGCGATGGCCAGGAAGTCCGGGGTGTAGATGTCCACGCCCAGCGGGGTGATGTCGCGGCGTTCCATGTAGCGCTTGATCTCGCCGTAGCCGTAGTTGTTCCACAGCAGCACGACGATGCCCACCTTGGCTTCCACGGCGCTGGCCAGTTCGGTCATGGTGAACTGCAGGCCGCCGTCGCCCATCAGGCTGATTACCGGGCGGCCCGGCTCGCCGAGCTTGGCGCCGATGGCCGCCGGCAGGCCGTAGCCCAGGGTGCCGTAGCCGGTGGAGGCGTTGAACCAGCGGCGGCCGCCGTCCAGTTCCACCAGGTGGTTGCCGCTGTAGACGGTCTGGGTGGAGTCGCCGACGAAGCGGGCGTCGGGCAGCACTTCGAGGATCTTGTCGAACAGCGTGCGGTAGTGCGCCCAGCCGCTGAAGTCCTCGGCCAGTTGCGCACGTACCTTGGCTGCGCGCAGGGCGCCGGGGCTGGCAGCGTCGGCTTCGCGGGCCGGTAGCAGTTCCAGCAGGGCGCGCATGGCGGTGCGCGCGTCGGCCTGGATGGCGATCTGCGGCGCGAAATTGCGCATCAGTTGCTGCGGGTCGATGTCGATGCGGATCAGCTCGCCGCCGATCTTGAAGTTGCCGTCGAACACCACGTCGTAGTCGGTCTCGCCCAGCTCGGTGCCGATGGCCAGCACCACGTCGGCTTCCAGCGCCAGTTCGCGAACCGGGACCAGCGACTGGTTGCTGCCGACCAGCAGCGGGTGGTCCGGCTGCAGCAGGCCCTTGGCGTTGATGGTCTGCGCAGTCGGTGCGTCCAGCGCAATGGCCAGCGCGCGGGCTTCGGCCTGGGCGGCGACGCAGCCGCCACCGAGCAGCAGCAGCGGCTTCTGCGCC
>NZ_JBGLYK010000443.1:0-1099 GCF_047304025.1 Pseudomonas sp. Pseusp97
TGTCGGACCTGGCCCGCGCCAGCCGGCCGATCTGGGCGCAGTGGGCGGAGGGCGCCGGGTTCTCCCTGCGCCGCAATGGCTCGCTGCTGTTCGCCCGCACCGAAGCCGAAGAGCACCTGCTGGAAGCCTTCTGCGCCGGCCGCGCCAAAGAGCTGGACTACCGCGTCGGCCTGCTGCGCGGCAGCGAACTGAACGATCTCTACCAGGGCCACTTCCGTCACCACCGCGCCGCGCTGCTGGGCTTCGACGACCAGCAGCTGTATTCCCGCGAGGCGCTGCCGACGTTGATCGACCACCTGCGCCGCGAGCATGGCGTGGCGTTCCACTTCTCCACCCTGGTGCGTGACGTCGACACCGGCGTGCTGCGTACCACGGCGGGCACCTTCACCGCCGGGCAGGTGATCGTCTGCTCCGGCCACGACTACCAGACGCTGCTCGCCGAAGCCATCGCGCCGCTGCAGCCGCAGGTGTGCCGCCTGCAGATGCTGCGCGCTCGCCCGCAGGTCGACTTGGGTCTTGCCCATTCGATCCTCACCGGCCTGAGCTGCGTGCATTACGGCGCCTTCTCCGACCTGCCCGAGGCCGAGGCGGTGCGCGAGCAGATTCGCCGCGAGACGCCGGAGCTGGAAGAGCAGGGCATCCACCTGCTGGTCAGCCCGACGCCCCATGGCGAGCTGATCATCGGCGACTCCCATCACTACGGCAGCGACGCCGCGCCATTCAACGCCGAATCCGTCGACCGGCTGATGCTGGAACTGGCCGAGCACACCCTGGGCATGCGTGTGGAAGTGATCGAGCGCTGGCAGGGCGTCTACGGCTCGCGCGGGCCGGGACCGTTCTCGGTGCTGCAGGCCGCCGACGGCGTCACCGCCGTGCTGATGCACACCGGCGTGGGCATGAGCATCGGTCCGGCGCTGGGCGAGCGCACGGTTGCCGCGCTGTTCGGCTGACACGGAGCTGTCATCTGACTTTCACCGGGTTCTGTTACTACCGGCTGACGCGGATTCGCTTTTTGTAGGAGCGGGGGGTGTAGGGCAACCCAAAAAAACAAAACCGGGAAGGTTAGAGGCGAACCAGCGCCAAAAACCACCCCCCCCCC
>NZ_JBGLYK010000444.1:0-1027 GCF_047304025.1 Pseudomonas sp. Pseusp97
CCAGTCGCAACTGCCCGGCTTCGTCCTGCTGCGCTTCGACATGACCGCCAGCACCGAGGAGCAGCGCGCCCTGCTGGACCGTTACAACCTGTTCGGCCCGCCCGCCTTGCTGTTCTTCTCGCCCAAAGGCGACGAATGGAGCGATCTGCGCATCATCGGCGAGACCGACGCCGCCACCCTCGCCGACCGCCTGAAACAGGCTGGAACGCGCTCCTGATCACAGTTTGACTGCAACGGTTTTGCCGTAATCGGCTGGCAACATGCTGACATCTACGGCAAAACCGGCATGACTGGACAGTCACGCCGACTTTCCGGCATAGTCCCGCCCACTCTTTTCCCGCCAAGAACAAGGACTACCGCATCCAGATGGCGACCTTACTGGTATTGCACGGGCCCAACCTCAACCTGCTGGGCACCCGCGAGCCCGACAAGTACGGCTCCGTCACCCTCGAGCAGATCAACCAGGACCTGGAGCGCCGCGCCCGCGAGGCTGGCCACCACCTGCTGCACCTGCAGAGCAACGCCGAGTACGAACTGATCGACCGGATCCACGCCGCGCGCAACGAAGGCGTGGACTTCATCCTCATCAATCCGGCCGCTTTCACGCATACAAGTGTCGCGCTACGTGACGCATTGCTCGCAGTGAGCATCCCATTCATCGAAGTGCACCTCTCCAACGTGCACAAACGTGAACCTTTCCGGCATCACTCCTACTTCTCCGACGTGGCGGTAGGGGTGATCTGCGGTCTGGGCGCCACAGGCTACCGCCTGGCCCTGGAATCCGCCCTTGAACAACTTGAACGCCCGTGACCTCACCTGGGAGAGCGAACACTGATGGACATCCGTAAAGTCAAGAAACTGATCGAACTGCTCGAAGAATCCGGTATCGACGAACTGGAGATCAAAGAGGGCGAAGAGTCCGTACGCATCAGCCGTCACAGCAAGACCGCCGCCCAGCCGATCTACGCTGCTGCCCCGGCCTACGCTCCGGCTCCGGTCGCAGCTCCCGCCGCCGCCCCGGCTGCCC
>NZ_JBGLYK010000445.1:0-1010 GCF_047304025.1 Pseudomonas sp. Pseusp97
CCGCCGCCCCCGCCCCACCCCCCCCCGCCCGTGCGCGGGGGTGGGCGGCTACGGACCTCGTGGGGCCCCCCACCCCCGCGCGCGCGCCCGCCCGCCCCCCCCCCCCCCCCCCCCCGCTCCTACAACCTCCACCAAAGCGGCTATTTCAGGTACCACCCCCAGGGCTGGTCGGAGATGTACTCGGTCACCTGCTTCACCTCCAGATAATTCTCCAACCCCCAAACGCCCAGCTCGCGGCCGATGCCGCTGTGCTTCATGCCGCCCCAGGGCGCCTGGGTGAAGGTCGGTTGCGAGCAGTTGACCCAGACGATCCCCGCACGCAAACCATCGGCCACCCGCGCGGCGCGCTGCGGGTCGCCCGACATCACCGCCCCGGCCAGGCCGAAGCGGCTGTCGTTGGCCAGGCGCAGGGCCTCGACCTCGGTCTTGAAGCGCTTTACGCAAAGCACCGGGCCGAAGATTTCCTCGCGCCAGATCAGCGCGTCCTCGGCCGGCTCGTCGAAGATCGCCGGCTCGATGAACCAGCCCTCGCCCAATCCCGCCGGACGCCTGCCGCCGGTGAGCAACCGCACGCCGCCCGCGCGGCCTTTTTCGACGAAGCCGAGCACCTTCTCGTGCTGCCCCTGGCTGACCAGCGGGCCGAGCAGCACGCCCGGCTGCATACCGTTGCCGATGCTGATGGCGCGGGTCGCCTCCACCAGCCGCTCGATCAGCCGCGGGGCGATGCCTTCCTGCACCAGCAGGCGAGAGGTGGCGCTGCACACCTGGCCCTGGTTCCAGAAGATGCCGAACAGGATCCACTCCACCGCCGCCTCGACGTCGCTGTCGTCGAAGACGATGAAGGCGGACTTGCCACCCAGCTCCAGGCTGACGTTCTTGATGTCCTGGGCCGCCGCCGACATGATCCGCGAGCCGGTTGGCACGCTGCCGGTGAAGGCCAGCTTGTCCACGCCCGGATGCTGGCTGAGCGGCCCGCCGGCCTCCGCGCCGAGGCCCGGCAGCATGTTGAG
>NZ_JBGLYK010000446.1:0-998 GCF_047304025.1 Pseudomonas sp. Pseusp97
GCCTCGAGCAGCTCGCGGTGCAGCTCGAAGCTGGGCTGCGGCCGGCTCGGGTCGCCGATGGTGCGTTCCAGGCCGGCGCGGATCACCTGGGAGAAGTAGCGGTACAGCTCGCTGAGCACTGGGTTGTGCGCGCTATCCACCACGCGCTGGTGGAAGGCCAGGTCGAGGTCGATGTAGGTCGTCAGATCGCCGCCGTGATGCACGGCGGAAACCTCCAGCGCTTCGCGCAGGGCCGCGAGATCCGTGTCAGTGCGGCGCTCGGCGGCCAGCCGGCTGGCTTCCACCTCGATGATGCCGCGCGCTTCCAGCGCCTGCTCCACCGAACTGCGGGCCAGCACCAGCATGGCGTCCAGCGGGTTGGCGCAGGCGCGCACGTAGGTGCCGTCGCCCTGGCGCACTTCCAGCACGCCGGAAAAGGTCAGCACACGCACGGCTTCGCGCACGGTGTTGCGGCTGATCCCGAGGGACTCGGCCAGTTCCGGTTCCGGCGGCAGGCGTTGGCCCAAGGGCCAGGTGCCGTCGTCGATGCGCTGGTGGATCTGCTCGATGGCGATATCCACCAGCGAGCGCTTCTGCAGAGGGCTTGGCATGCAAACATCCAATCATCGGATGAATTTGAGGAGGCCAAGACTAGGCCAGAGACAGCACCCTGGCAATGCGCAAAAGGCGGGGAACCACCGGAGCGGGGACGCTCCGGCGGCGGGTGAAGCGGGCAGGTCAGGCGGCGATGTTCACCAGGCTGCCGCTGGTGGCCTGGAGCGTAGTGGCATCGCTGCTCTGGTACTGCTTGAGCAGGTTGGCGACCAGCTTCTGGTAAGCGGCGCTGGTGTTGGAATCTGCGTTGGACTGACTGCTGGATTGGCTGCCGGAGGGCGGGGGAGGCGGCGGGCCGTCGCCCTGGCCCTGGGCCTGGAAGGCACTGGTCAGTTCGTCGCTGCTGATGCCGCCGCTGCCGTCGGCGTCGAGCTGGCCGAAGAGCTGGCTGAGCTGGTCGCTGT
>NZ_JBGLYK010000447.1:0-987 GCF_047304025.1 Pseudomonas sp. Pseusp97
CCCGGCTGCAGCAGCCAGTCGTCCTGGGCGACGAGGTCGGCACCCAGGACGCTCGCGGCCTGTTCGGCGAGGCTGAAGTAATCGGCGCGTTCGAAAAGCGCGGCGCTGCGCAGCTCCAGCAGGCGCACGCGCACCGGGGCGCTGTGGCCATCGGGGGTGGGGTTGAGGCGGCTGTCGGCCTGCACCAGCAGCGTCAGGCGGGTGCCCTCCTCCGGCGCCGGCGACACGCTGGGCGTCTCGCTGGAACAGCCACTGCACAGCAGGGCCAGGCCCGCTGCCAGTAAAACCTTTCGAATCATCCTTGTTCCTCGGTAACGCGCTTGTTTCTTCCCTGATCGACCGGCCTAGGAGTGACGCAGGCGGGCGATGTGTTGCTCGTAGGCGCGGCCGAATTCACGGCCGAACAGATCCTGGAAATCGTCTTCGGCTTCCCGTGACAGGGTCGCGTACAACTCGACGAACTGCTGCCAGCTCTGCGCCTGGCGGGCGCCCGGCAACAGGCTCGCCAGGCCGCCGCCCTTGCCCATGCGAGCTTCCAGCGCATGGGGCTCGAAGCGTGCCAGCAGGTGCTTGATCGCCGCCTCGACGCCGGCCATCACCGCCAGCTGGTGCGCACGCAGGTCGTCGAAGCCATCGCGCACCGCCTGGTCGGCCGGCATGAACGCCGGGCTGCCGCCGCGCAGCAGCAGGAGCAGCGCCTCGTCGGCATTGGGGGCGAACTTCAGCGGGTTGTTCTCCACCGGACGCACCAGGGTCTGCTGCATGCGGAATTCGCCTTTCAGGCTGCTGCGCGCACGCAGGACGTCGATCAGCCCCTCCACCATCAGGCGGTAGCTGCGCCCGATGGCTCCCATCTGCTCAGCCGCCTGCCGGCTGTCCAGGCGCAGGCGCTCCAGGCCGGCGCCGCGCAGGAAGGCCTGCAACAGTTCGTCGTGGTTTTCCGCCGGGGCGGAGTCTGTTGCACGGGGCGCTGGCTCGGTCACCGCG
>NZ_JBGLYK010000448.1:0-981 GCF_047304025.1 Pseudomonas sp. Pseusp97
GGGCGAGCGCGCGCTGCGCCTGCTCACCGCCGCCGACGGCCTGCACGACTACGCAGCGCTGGGTGTGGCGCGGGTGCAGGAGAAGCGTGCAGACCGCTCCCTGGTGCTCGACGAGCAATACATTCCGCCGCTGCTGGACGTCAGCGTGAGCAAGCCGCTGGCGGCTTTTCGCAGCGAGCTGTTGGGCCTGCTGCACCAGCGCGGTGAAGCGCTGGCCGGCCGGGTGGTCGCCTCCAGCGCCGGCGGCGCCTCGGAAATCGCCGACTTCATGCTGCTGCAACTGGTCAACCGCGCCGAACCGCTGGTGGCGCACCTGGCGCGCATCACGCCGCTGCACCCGGAGCGCCTGTACAGCGAGCTGCTGGCCCTGGCCGGCGAGTTCGCCACCTTCTCCAGCGCCGGGCGGCGCCCGGCCCAGTTCCCGGTATACCAGCACGACGACCTGGTGATGAGTTTCACCCCGGTGATGCAGGCCCTGCGCGAGGCGCTGTCGATGCTCATCGACAGCAAGGCGGTGCCGATCCCGCTGGTCGAGAAGGCCTACGGCATCCACGTCGGCCTGCTCGCCGACCGCAGCCTGCTGGACACGGCCAGCTTCGTCCTCGTGGTGCGCGCCGACATGCCCGCCGAAACCCTGCGCGGCCGCTTCGGCCAGCAGAGCAAGATCGGCTCGGTGGAGCACATCCGCGACCTGGTCAACCTGCAGCTGCCGGGCATCGGCCTGCTGCCGTTGCCGGTGGCGCCCCGGCAGATTCCCTTCCACGCCGGCTCCACCTACTACGAGCTCGACCGTGGCAGCGAGCACTGGAAGCAACTGGCGCAATCCGGTGGCTTCGCCTTCCATGTCGCCGGCGAATTCCCCGGCCTGAACCTGGCCTTCTGGGCGATCCGGGGATAAGCGATGAGCGTCAACAACGACGAGTGGCCGAGCAGCAACGCCAGCCCCAATCCGCTGGGCAACGACCGCACCCAGTTCATGCC
>NZ_JBGLYK010000449.1:0-977 GCF_047304025.1 Pseudomonas sp. Pseusp97
CATCCAGCCGGCGCGCGGCTACCAGCTCGACGCCGCGGCGATCTACCACGACCCCTCGCTGGTGCCGCCCCACGGCTACCTGGCCTTCTACTTCTGGCTGCGCGAAGTGTTCGGCGCCGACGCGGTGATCCATGTCGGCAAGCACGGCAACCTGGAATGGCTGCCGGGCAAGGGCGTCGGGCTCTCCGAGGAATGCTGGCCGGACGCGATCCTCGGCCCGTTGCCGAACCTCTACCCGTTCATCGTCAACGACCCCGGCGAAGGCGCACAGGCCAAGCGCCGCGCCCAGGCGGTGATCATCGACCACCTGATGCCGCCGCTGACCCGCGCGGAAAACTACGGCCCGCTGCGCGACCTCGAACGCCTGGCCGACGAGTACTACGACGCCTCCCTGCTCGACCCACGCCGCGCCTCTGAATTGCGCGGCGACATCCTCACGCTGGTGCGCGAAACCTCGCTGGACCGCGAGCTGGGCCTGCAGTTGAGCGACGATGCGGAAAGCTGGCTGCCGCAGCTGGACGCTTACCTGTGCGACCTCAAGGAGTCGCAGATTCGCGATGGCCTGCATGTGTTCGGCGAATCGCCCATGGGCGAGTTGCGCCGCGACACCTTGCTGTCGCTGGTGCGCATCCCGCGCGGTGACGGGCGCGGCGGAAACGCCAGCCTTCTGCGCGCGCTGAGCGAAGACCTGCAACTGGGTCGCGACCCGCTGGACGAGGCTTTCGCCGACGCGTGGGAAGGCCCGCGCCCGGATGTGCTGCTCGCCGTGAGCGACGAGCCCTGGCGCAGCAACGGCGACACCCGCGAGCGCCTGGAGCTGTTCGCCCTGCGTCTGATCGACGGCCTCGCCAGCGCTCCCGGAAGCGCCAGCGCGGCGGTCCTGGCGCAACTTCACCAGCAGATCGCACCGGCCCTGGACGCCTGCGGCGCCAGCGAGATCGGCCATCTGCTCGCCGGCCTCGACGGCCGCTTCGTTC
>NZ_JBGLYK010000044.1:0-30374 GCF_047304025.1 Pseudomonas sp. Pseusp97
TAGGGCGCATAACGCGCCAGCGTTATCCGCCGCGCGAGGAATGGCGGATAACCTGTTCCAGGTTATTCGCCCTACGGAACCGCCCTCCGGTAATGACCTGTAGGAGCGAGCTTGCTCGCGAACGAATTCCCCAGCAGCTCGGACGCTGGGCCGGTTCGCGAGCAAGCTCGCTCCTACAACGGATGTAAAACCTGCGCACCCTGCTCCGTAGGGCGCATAACGCGCCAGCGTTATCCGCCGCGCGAGGAATGGCGGATAACCTGTTCCAGGTTATTCGCCCTACGGGGCCGCCCTCGGGCAATGACCTGTAGGAGCGAGCTTGCTCGCGAACAATTTTCCGGCAGCTCAGAAGCTGGGCGGGTTCGCGAGCAAGCTCGCTCCTACAAAGGGCTGAACCTCAGGCTTCGACCTGGCTCCACTGCTTGGACAGGCGCTTGTCCGATACCGGCAGCTTCGTCCCCAGTTGCTGGGCGAACAGCGAGACGCGGTATTCCTCCAGCATCCAGCGGTACAGCGCCAGCTCCGGGTCGCGCTTGCCTTCCTGGGCGTGCTTGGCCAGGCGCGCCGAGTACTGTTCCCAGTAGCCGGCCATCTCGCCGCTCCACACACGGTCGCGCTGGACCTGCCCGGCAACCTTGTCCAGGCGCTGCTCGACCGCCTTCAGGTAGCGCGGGTATTCCTTCAGCCATTCCAACGGCGTGTCGCGCACGAAGCCGGGGTAGACCAGCTTGGCCAACTGCCCCTTCACGTCATTGAGCGGCACGGTCATGGCGAGGTCGACCTTGCCCTTGAAGCGCTTCTGCAGGCCATGCCAGAGCTTGAGGATTTCCAGGGTCAGGCGGGCGATGCGCTCGGCGTGTTCGGTCCAGGCGCTGCGCTTCTTCTCGGCCAGCGAGGCGAGCCCGGCGCCATCGCGCGGCAGGCTGCGTTCGCCGTCGAGAATGGCGCTGTCCAGGCTGGCCAGCAGGATGTCCTCCACCAGCGATTCGACGCGGCCCAGCTCGCGATAGAGCAGGCCCATGTCGGTCTGCCCCGGCAGCTTGCTGCGCAGGAACTTGGCCGGCTCGGCGAGCTGCTGCAGGAGCAGGCGCTGCAGGGCGCGTCGGTGCTGGTAGTCGGCCTCGGCCTGGGTCGGGAAGCGGTTCTCCTTCACCACCCCGGCCTCTTCCACCAGCGCCGGATAGACCGTCATCGACAGCCCGGCAACCTTCTGCTGGACCTTCTCCGCCACTTCGCCAAAGCCCTTGGCTTCCACCGGCTTCTGCGGCTTGTCCGCCTGCGGGATCGCCAGCGCGGCCTGGCTGGCCTCGGCGAAGCGTGCGGTGAGTTCGGTCAGGTCGCGGCCTTCGCCAAGGAACTTGCCACGGGCATCGACCACTTCGATGTTCATCCGCAGGTGGCTTTCCACCTGGGTCTCGGCTTCCGCCCAGGCTTCTTCCGGCACGCGGCTGCCGGTCATGCGCTGCAGCTCGCGGCCGAGGGACTCGGACAGCGCGCCCTCGGCGAAGACCATCTTGCCCAGCGCAGCGCGGACGAAGTCCGGCACCGGCACGAAGTTCTTGCGGATGGCCTTGGGCAGGCTGCGCACCAGCTCGATGCACTTGGCCTCCAGCAGCCCCGGCACCAGCCACTCCAGGCGTTCGGCGGGCAGCTGCGGCAGCAACGGCGCCGGCACGCGCACGGTCACGCCGTCACGCACGTGGCCCGGTTCGAAGTGATAGGTCAGCGGCAGCTGCAGGTCGCCCAGGCGCAGACGGTCCGGGTAGAGGCCGGCGGTGACGTCGCTGGCGTCGCGGGCGAGGACGTCTTCCTCGCGCATGATCAGCAGGTCCGGCTGCTGCCTGTGCTCGCGCTCGTACCACTTCTCGAAGCTGGCGGACTGGTAGATATCAGCCGGCAGGCGCTCGTCGTAGTAGGCGAACAGGGTTTCCTCGTCGGCGAGGATGTCGCGACGACGCGCCTTGGCTTCCAGCTCGTCGAGCTTCTCCAGCAGCTGGCGGTTGGCCGACAGGCACTTGGCGCGGCTGTTGATCTCGCCGCGCACCAGCGCCTCGCGAATGAACATCTCGCGCGATACCGTGGGATCGATCGGGCCGTAGTGTACGGCGCGGCGGCCGATGATGATCAGGCCGTAGAGGGTGACCTGCTCGTAGGCCACCACCTGGCCACGGCGTTTTTCCCAGTGCGGCTCCAGGTAGTTCTTCTTCACCAGGTGCCCGGCCAGCGGCTCCAGCCAGTCCGGCTCGATCTTCGCGACCATGCGGGCGAACAGCTTGGTGGTCTCCACCAGCTCGGCGGCCATGATCCACTGCGGTTTCTTGCGGCCGATCACGCTGGAAGGGTGAATCCAGAAACGCCGTTGGCGCGCGCCGAGGTAGTCGCCCTCCTCCGCCTTCTGGCCGATCTGGCTGAGCAGGCCGGAGAGGATCGCCTTGTGCACGGCGGCGTAGTCGATGTCGCGCGGCTTCGCCTCCGGCTCCCCGCCCTTGTAGGAGCGAGCTTGCTCGCGAACGCTCTTCGAGTCCTTACCGGCGGCTTTGTTGTCCTGGGGTTTCGCAGTGTTGGGCTGTTCGCGAGCGAGCTCGCTCCTACGAGAAGCATCCGGCTTGGTGAAGGGCAGCTGAAGCTCGCGGCAGATCAGGGTCAGCTGGCGATGCGCATCGCGCCACTCGCGCAGGCGCAGATAATTCAGGAAGTTCTTCCGGCACCAGTTGCGCAGCGGGTTGGAGCCCAACGCCTGGCGCTGCTCCTCGAAGCCGCGCCAGAGGTTGATCAGCGCGGCGAAGTCCGAGTCCGGGTCCTTCCACTGTGCGTGGGCCTGATCGGCGGCCTGCTGGCGGTCCATCGGCCGTTCGCGCGGGTCCTGTACCGACAGCGCGCTGGCCACGGTGAGCACTTCCGGCAGGCTGCCCAGTTGCGCGGCCTCCAGCAGCATGCGGCCCAGCCGCGGATCGATGGGCAGGCGCGCGAGCTGGCGGCCCAGCGGCGTCAGCTGGCCCTCGCGGTTCACTGCCGAGAGTTCCTGCAGCAGGGTGAAACCGTCGTTGATCGCCTTGCCATCCGGCGGCTCGATGAAGGGGAAGGCCTCGATATCGCCCAGGCGCAGGTGGAGCATCTGCAGGATCACCGCCGCCAGGTTGGTGCGCAGGATTTCCGGATCGGTGAAGGCCGGGCGGCCGTTGAAGTCTTCCTCGCTGTACAGGCGCACGCAGATACCCGGCTCGACCCGCCCGCAACGGCCCTTACGCTGGTTGGCGCTGGCTTGCGAGACGGCTTCGATGGGCAGGCGCTGGACCTTGGCGCGGTAGCTGTAGCGGCTGATGCGCGCGGTGCCGCTGTCGATCACATAGCGGATGCCCGGCACGGTCAGCGAGGTTTCCGCGACGTTGGTGGCGAGCACGATCTTGCGCCCCGGCATGGGCGCGAAGATCTTCTGCTGCTCGGCCGGCGTCAGCCGTGCGTAGAGCGGCAGCACTTCGGTGTGGCGCAGGTTGGCCTTGCGCAGCATGTCGGCGGCGTCGCGGATTTCGCGCTCGCCGGGGAGGAACACCAGCACATCGCCGGGGCGCTTGCCGACGTCGCGTTCGTGGGCGGCGATCTCGTCCAGCGCGCGGAGGATGCCCTGGTCCACGGAGAGGTCGTCGAACAGCGCTTCGCCGTCCTCGTCCACTTCCGCCGCCAGCGGGCGATACCAGGTTTCCACCGGATAGGTGCGGCCGGAAACCTCGACGATGGGCGCATCGCCAAAGTGTTTGGAGAAGCGCTCCAGGTCAATGGTCGCCGAGGTGATGATCAGCTTCAGGTCCGGGCGGCGCGGCAGCAGGGTCTTCAGGAAGCCGAGCAAAAAGTCGATATTCAGGCTGCGTTCGTGGGCTTCGTCGACGATGATCGTGTCGTAGCGCTCGAGGTAACGGTCGTGCTGGGTCTCGGCGAGCAGGATGCCGTCGGTCATCAGCTTGATCAGGGTGCTGTCGTCACTCTGGTCCTCGAAGCGCACCTGGTAGCCGACCAGCGAACCCAGCGGTGTGCCGACTTCCTCGGCAACGCGGGTGGCGACGCTGCGCGCAGCCAGCCGGCGCGGCTGGGTGTGACCGATCAGGCCGTGGGTGCCGCGGCCCAGCTCCAGGCAGATTTTCGGCAGCTGGGTGGTCTTGCCCGAACCGGTCTCGCCGGCGATCACCACCACCTGGCTCTTTTCCAGCGCGGCCTTGATCTCGTCGCGCTTGGCGGCAATCGGCAGGCTGTCGTCGTAGCGGATGGCCGGGATGCTGGCGCGGCGCGCCTCGACCTTGGCGCAGGAAGCCTGGAAGCGCTCGGCCCACTGGGCCAGTTTCGCTTCGTCAGGGTGTTTGCGCAGCTCGTGAAGCTGCCGGCGCAGGCGATGGCGGTCGCGGATCATCGCGTGATCCATGCGCTGCAGGAGCTGTTCGGGGGTCGGCGTACTGTCTGTGGTCATCGGCTTCGCGGGGATCAGGCGGGAGCGGCGCGAGCAGGTGCGGAGCCGGTCCCTGGAATGGGCTGTCATGGCGACAATGGGTGAATTGTCGCAAAAGACCGGCACGGGCCGCCAATCCGATTGCTGGGCGACCCGGATTGGCGGGGCATTGCGCCCCGCCGGATCAGATGCGGAACTGGCCTACCAGCTGGCGCAGGCGTTCCCCGAGGCCATTGAGTTCGGTCGCGGTGCGCGCGCCCTTGGCCGCGTCATCCGCCACGCTGTCCACGCCGCCTGCGATCTGGTGCACGCTGCGGTTGATCTCCTCGGCCACGGCGGTCTGCTCCTCGGCGGCGCTGGCAATCTGCGCGTTCATCGAGTTGATGGTGCCGATCAGCTGGGCGATGGCGTCCAGCGATTGCCCTGCCTGGTTGGCCTGACCGCGGGTGCGTTCGGCCATGTCGCTGGCGCGCTGCATGGCGCTCACCGAGCCCTCCGTGGTGCCGCGCAGGCGGTCGATCATCTGCTGGATTTCCCCGGTGCTCTGCTGGGTGCGGCTGGCCAGGGCGCGGACTTCATCGGCAACCACGGCAAAGCCGCGCCCGGCCTCGCCAGCACGGGCCGCTTCGATGGCCGCGTTAAGCGCCAGCAGGTTGGTCTGCTCGGCGATGGAGCGGATCACTTCCAGCACGCCGACGATGCCCTGAACGTCCTGGCGCAGGGTGTCGAGGGAATCGCTGCTGCTGCGCACCTCGCCCACCAGGTCGTTGATCTGCGAGACGCACAGGTCCACTTCGCGCTTGGCTGCCTGGCCTTCGCGGTCGGTCTGCTGGGCGGCGTCGGCGGCCTGTTGCGCGCTGCGCGCCACTTCCTGGGCGGCGGCGGTCATCTCGTTGATGGCGGTGGCGACCTGGTCGGTTTCGTGGCGCTGGCCGTCCATCGCGCGTTCGGAGCGCTGCGCCTGCTGAGCCACGTCGCCCACCAGCCCGGACAGCTGCTGGGTGGTGCCGGCGACCTGCTGGACCAGTACGTGGATCTTCTCGACGAAGCGGTTGAACGAGCCGGCCAGCTCGCCCAGTTCGTCACTACGGCCCAGGTTCAGGCGGTGAGTGAGGTTGCCGTCGCCGGCGGCCATGTCGTCGAGGTTGTCGCGCACCTGCACGATGGGCTGGACGATGGTGCGGCTGAACAGCCCGGCGAGCACGCCGATCACCACCAGCAGCGCCAGCGCCGCGCCGCCCATGAGCAGCAGCAGGTTGTCGATCTTGGCGTCGAAGGCGGCACCGGCTTCTTTCACTTCCCGCTCGACGTCGTCGAGGTTCAGCGAGGTGCCGAACACCAGGTTCCATTTGGGCAGGAAGTGGGCATAGCCGATCTTCGGCACGATGGCGTTGCCGCCCGGCAGGGTGAAGCTGTAGCGCACGTAGTGCTGGCCGCTCTGCCCCGCCGCCACCAGTTCGCGAATGGCGTAGACGCCGTTGGGGTCGCGATAGCCGCTGAAGTCTTCGCCCAGGCGCTCGTCGCTGGTGCCCTGGAAGACGCGCACGGAGCGAGTGTCATAGCCCCAGAAGTAGCCGCCCTTGCCGTATTCGAGACGCTTGAGGATCGCGATGCCCTGCTCCCGCGCCTGGGCGTCGCCCTGGGCGGCGGCCTGGTAGACCGGGCCGACGGCGGCCAGGGCCACGTCGACGAAGTTCTTCAGCTGGGCTTCGCGGTCCTGCGTGAGGTTCTCGCGGATCTGCGCTTCCTGCTGGGTCGCCAGCTGTTTCAACGCAACGGTTGAAATGGCGCACAGCAGCAGGGTGAGGAGGAGGATCGGCACGATCGCCAGGAGCAGGACCTTGGCGCGCAAACGGAGGGCTGTGTTCAAGGCTTTTCACCTCAGGCGGATAAGGGAGATGGCTTCCTTGCCCCATCAAAAAACCCGCCTTGCGGCGGGTTCCTTATCTATCGGCTCAGGCCCTGATCTTCTTGAGCTCTTCGTCGCGCAATTCGCGTCGGAGGATCTTGCCGACGTTGGTGGTCGGCAGGCTGTCGCGGAACTCCACGGACTTGGGACGCTTGTAGCCGGTGAGGTTGTCGTGCATGTGCTGCATGACCTGCTCCTTGGTCAGGGTGACGCCCGGCTTGGACACCACGAAGACCTTGATCGCCTCGCCGGACTTCTCGTCCGGGATGCCGATGGCGGCGCACTGCAGCACGCCCGGCAGGGTGGCGAGCACGTCTTCCAGCTCGTTGGGGTACACGTTGAAGCCCGACACCAGGATCATGTCCTTCTTGCGGTCGACGATACGCATGTAGCCGTCTTCCTGGATGATCGCAATGTCGCCGGTACGCAGCCAGCCGTCCTTGTCGAGGATCTCGTCGGTGGCTTCCTGGCGCTGCCAGTAGCCCTTCATCACCTGCGGGCCCTTGACGCAAAGCTCGCCACGTTCGCCCAGCGGCAGGTCCTGGCCGTCATCGCTGATGACCTTGCACAGGGTCGAGGGAACCGGGATGCCGATGGTGCCGATCTGGATGTTCTGGAACGGGTTCACCGAGACCACCGGGCTGGTTTCGGTCATGCCGTAGCCTTCGCAGATGGCGCAGCCGGTGACGTCCTTCCAGCGTTCGGCGCTGGCCTGTTGCAGGGCCATGCCGCCGGAGAGGGTCAGCTTCAGCGCGGAGAAGTCCAGCTTGCGGAAGCCTTCGTTGTTGCACAGGCCGACGAACAGGGTGTTCAGGCCGACGAAGCCGGTGAATTTCCACTGCGACAGTTCCTTGACCATGCTGGCCAGGTCGCGCGGGTTGGTCACCAGGATGTTGTGGTTGCCGGTGAGCATCATCGCCATGCAATGGAAGGTGAAGGCGTAGATGTGGTACAGCGGCAGCGGGGTGATGAGGATTTCGCAACCTTCGTTGAGGTTGGCGCCCATCAGCGCCTTGCACTGCAGCATGTTGGCGACCAGGTTGCGATGCGTCAGCATCGCGCCCTTGGCCACTCCGGTGGTGCCGCCGGTGTACTGCAGCACGGCAACATCGTCGTTGTGCGGCGAGACTTCCCGCACCGCCTTGCCACGGCCCTTGGCCAGGACGTCAGTGAGTTTCTGCGCGTTGGGAATGTTGTAGGCCGGAACCATCTTCTTGATGTTGCGGACCACGAAATTGACGATGAAGCGCTTGAGCGGCGGCAGCATGTCACCCACTTCGGTGACGATGACGTTGCGGATGCCGGTCCTGGGCAGTACTTCCTCGGCCAGGTGGGCCATGTTCGCCAGGCACACCAGCGCCTTGGCGCCGGAATCGTTGAACTGGTGCTCCATTTCCCGCGCGGTGTACAGCGGGTTGGTGTTGACCACGATGAGGCCCGCGCGCATGGCGCCGAAGACCACGACCGGGTACTGGAGCACGTTGGGCAGTTGCACGGCGATGCGGTCGCCGGGCTTGAGATCGGTGTTCTGTTGCAGGTAGGCGGCGAAGTCCCCGGAGAGCTTGTACATCTCGCCGTAGGTCAGGGTCTTGCCCAGGTTGCTGAAGGCAGGCTTGTCTGCAAAACGTTGGCAGGATTCTTTGAGTACCGCGAGGATGTTCGGGTACTGGTCAGCGTTGATCTCGGCAGCGATCCCCACTGGGTATTTGTCCTTCCAGAAATTGTCGGTCATGGAAGCCCACTCCTAAGCAACAGCTCATCTTTACCGCGTTCGCGGTTCTTTGTTGTGTTTATGTCGCTTTCCCCGGCTCGGGGAGCGAAAAGCGGGCCGAGATTAGCAGCTTTGGGAAACAGCGACCAGCACCAAACACAGGCTCGTCCGTAAGAAAAATGACCAGAGACAGGCTTTCCGGTCACCAACCATCCGCTCGTCGGAAAAGCCCGTCCCAGAAGGGTTGCAGCCTTGTTGGATTGTCCGACAAAGTGGATTTGAGGGAAATGAAACCGGAAAAAAGAACGGGGAGGAAGGATCGGAGCCGTCCCGGTCATACGTGAGATTCGTCGGAGTTCGATCAGGTGGTTTCCGCACCTGCATTCGGTGCGTTTTCGTCGTGCGACCTTCAATGATCTACCTCAACACTCTCCCGATGAGTATCTCGCAAAGTGTTTCTGCACTCTCCTGGAGAACCCTCATGTTTCCCGAATACCGCGAAAAGATTACCCGCCTGAAGGCCGAAGACCCGCATTTCGCCAAGCTCTTCCATAGCCACAACGATCTCGACCAGGAGATCAAGAACATGGAAGCCGGCATCACCCCCGCCTCGCACGACACCATCGAGACGCTGAAGAAGCAGAAGCTGCAGCTCAAGGACGATCTCTACGAGATCCTGCGCAGGAAGGACGGCTGCTGTGGCGGCTGCGGTGGTTGACCGGCTCCGGCCGACAACCCGCCAGTGACAAAAAAGGGGGCTGATCCTGGATCAGCCCCCTTTTTTGTTCAGGTTCGAATCACGCCGTCTCGCGCAGCTCGCGGCGCAGGATCTTGCCCACCGGCGTCATCGGCAGGGCGTCCTTGAGCACGATGTGCTTGGGCACCTTGTAGCCGGTGAAGTTTTCCTTGCAGTAGGCCTTGAGCTCTTCCACGGTCACGCCGCCCTCGCGGGGCACCACGAACAGCTTCACTGCCTCGCCGGATTTCTCGTCCGGCACGCCGACAGCCGCGCAGTTGGCGACTTTCGGGTGGGCCATGACCACGTCCTCGATCTCGTTGGGGTAGACGTTGAAGCCGGAGACGATGATCAGGTCCTTCTTGCGGTCGACGATGCGGGTGAAGCCATCCGGATCGATTACCGCGATGTCGCCGGTGCGCAGCCAGCCCTCGGCATCGAGTACCTCGGCGGTGGCTTCCGGGCGCTGCCAGTAGCCTTTCATGACCTGCGGGCCCTTCACGCACAGCTCGCCGCGCTCGCCCAGGCCGACGTCATTGCCGTCATCGTCGATGACCTTGAGCGCCGTGCCAGGCACCGGGATGCCGACGGTGCCCAGGCGCGCCTGGTCGCCGTATGGGTTGGTGCTGACCACCGGGGAAGTCTCGGTGAGCCCGTAGCCTTCGACCACGGTGCAGCCGGTCATGGCCTTCCAGCGCTCGGCGGTGGCGGTGACCAGCGCAGTGCCGCCGGAGTTGGTGACCTTCAGGTTGGAGAAATCCAGCTCCTTGAATTCCGGGCGGTCCATCAGGGCGACGAACAGGGTGTTCAGGCCCAGCAGCGCGGAAAAGCGCCACTTCTTCAGCTCCTTGATGAAGCCGGGGATGTCGCGCGGGTTGCTGATCAGCACGTTGTGGTTGCCGTTGACCATCATGCACATGCAGTTCGCGGTGAAGGCATAGATGTGGTACAGCGGCAGCGGCGCGATCATCACCTCGTTGCCGACCTGCATCAGCGGCTTGCCGTCCGGCCCGTGCTGCTGCAGGCAGGCGTGCACCTGCTGCATGTTCGCCACCAGGTTGCCGTGGGTGAGCATGGCGCCCTTGGCCACGCCGGTGGTGCCGCCGGTGTATTGCAGCACCGCGATGTCTTCCAGGCCGACCTTGACCGGCTGCAGGCCATGGCCACGGCCCTGGCGCAGCGCGGCCTTGAAGGAGACAGCCTGGGGCAGGTTGTACTCCGGCACCATCTTCTTCACGTGCTTGACCACGGTGTTGACCAGCAGCCCCTTGAGCGCGGGCTGCAGGTCGCCCATCTGCGCCTCGATCAGGTACTCGATGCCGGTATCGGGCAGCACTTCCTGCACCAGCTTGCCGAACAGGTTCACGTAGACCAGCGCACGGGCGCCGGAATCCTTGAACTGATGGCGCATTTCGCGGGCGGTGTAGAGCGGGTTGGTGTTGACCACGATGAGCCCGGCGCGCAGGGCGCCGAACACGGCGATGGGGTATTGCAGGACGTTGGGCATCTGCACGGCGATGCGGTCGCCGGGCTTGAGGTCGGTGTGCTTCTGCAGGTAGGCGCCGAACGCGGCGGACAGGCGGTCCAGCTCGGCGTAGGTCAGGGTCACGCCCATGTTGCTGAAGGCCGGACGGTCGGCGAATTTCTTGCAGGAGCGCTCGAAGACTTCCACCACCGACTTGTAGGCGGTCAGGTCAATGTCGCTGGGCACGCCGGCCGGGCGTTTGTCGTTCCAGAAATCAGGTTGCATTTATTCTTGTCCTCGTACCTGAGCGAAACCGAACCGTCATTGCGGTCATTCGACGGAAGCTAGCAGTTCCTTTGGTCATCGCAAAGACTCCAGGCGGCGTCATAGACTGCGTGAATCTTGCGCCACCATCCCGGCATGGCGCGGGATAGAGCCTACGGCCGCCTAGGACGGGACTTACACGCCAATGGCCGGGCGCTGTCGGCAATCCATACAGAAGATGTCCCGGCATGGCAGAATCGCCCCGTCCGGCCCGCTCCATGGCCCCATTCCAATAAGAATCGACGAACAAGAACAGGATGGACCCCATGCCCTACGCCGCCTACTGGCTTGCCGCCAGCGACGAGACACCGCTCTACACCCGCCACTGGGCGCCGGAAGGACCGTCCCGCGGCGCCCTGATGCTGTCCCACGGCATGGCCGAGCACGCCGGCCGCTACGAGCGCCTGGGGCTTGCGCTGAACGCTGCCGGCTACCACCTCTACGCCATCGACCAGCGCGGCCACGGCCGCACCGCCGAGAACGGCGAACTGGGCCACTACGCCGACCGCGGCGGCTGGGGCAAGGTGATCGGCGACCTGCACACCCTGAACCAGCATGTGCGCGAGGAACACCCGGACCTGCCGATCATCCTGCTCGGCCACAGCATGGGCAGCTACATCGGCAGCGCCTACCTGATGCAGCACAGCGCCAGCGTGCAGGCGGCGGTGCTGTCCGGCTCCAATTACCAGCCAGTGGCGCTGTACAAGAGCGCCCGCGTCATTGCCCGTTTCGAGCGCTGGCGCCAGGGTCCGCTGGGCCACAGCGCGCTGATCGACTTCCTGTCCTTCGGCTCGTTCAACAAGGCTTTCAAACCCAATCGCACCGCCTTCGACTGGCTCAGCCGCGATCCCGCCGAAGTCGACAAGTACGTCGCCGATCCGCTCTGTGGCTTCCGCTGCAGCAACCAGCTGTGGGTGGACCTGCTCGGTGGCCTGGCGGATATCACGCCAGTGGAACACCTGTCGCGCATTCGCGCCGACCTGCCGCTGCTGGTCATCGGCGGCGAACGCGACCCGGTCAGCCAGGGCAAGCGCCTGCGCGATCTCGCCCAGGCGATGACCCGGGCGGGCGTTCGTGACGTCCAACTGAAGATCTATCCCGATGCTCGCCACGAGTTGTTCAACGAGAGCAACCGCGACGAGGTCACCCGCAACCTGATCGACTGGCTGGCTGCGCACTGCCCCGTGCCCCAGGTCGAGAAATCCGAGGAGCCCCTATGACTTCTGTACAGAACGTCCCCTACGAAGAACTCGAAGTCGGCCAGAAGGCCAACTTCCAGCGCAGCGTCACCGAGCGCGACATCCAGCTGTTCGCCGAGGTCTCCGGCGACCGCAACCCGGTGCACCTGGACGCCGACTACGCCGCCACCACCCAGTTCAAGGAACGCATCGCCCACGGCATGCTCACCGGCGCGCTGATCAGCGCGGCGATTGCCACCACCCTGCCCGGCCCGGGCACCATCTACCTCGGCCAGAACCTGAGCTTCACCCGCCCGGTGAAGCTCGGCGACGAACTGACGGTGGAACTGGAAGTGCTGGAGAAGCTGCCGAAGAACCGTGTGCGCATCGGCACCGTGGTGCTCAACCAGGACGGCAAGGCCGTGGTCAAGGGCGAGGCCGAGGTCATGGCGCCGACGGAGAAGCTCAACATCGAACTGCCCGCGCTGCCGCCGATCACCGTCGGCTGACGCGCGCTCCGGGGCCGGTCAGCCGGCCCCGGAAACTTGTATACAGTTTCCCGCTCGACTACCCTGCCCCCGTCACTTCACATCCACCAGGGATAACCGAAGGCTGCGTGCCCGAAACCCCTCACCGGGAATCGGAGCCGCCATGGACCTTCGACTGCTGTTGCTGTCCCTTTGCACCTTCGCCGCGGGCCTCGCCGAGGCCATCCTCACCGGCATCCTGCCCTCGCTCGCCGCCGATCTGCAGGTCTCGCTCAGCCTCGCCGGGCAGCTCACCAGCCTGTTTTCCCTGAGTTTCGCCATCGCCGCGCCCCTGCTCGGCTGGCTCACCCGTGGCGCTGACTGCCGCCGGTTGCTGGTCATCACTCTGCTGGTGTTCGCCGCCTTCAACGCCGGCGCCGCGCTGAGTCCCGGTTACGTTTCGCTGCTGCTGATGCGCATCGGCATGGCCGCCTGTTGCGGCCTGCTGATCATGCAGGCCAGCCTGCTGGCAGTGGAGCTGGCGCCGCCGGCCCAGCGCGGGCGCGCCATCGGGCTGATCTTCATGGGTATCAGCGGTTCGCTGGTGTTCGGCGTGCCGGCCGGCGTGCTGGTCAACGACTGGTTCGGCTGGCGCTGGATCTTCGCCGCCATCGCCCTCTACTCGCTGCCGCTGGCCGCGCTGCTGCGGATCGCCCTGCCCCGCCGCAAGCTCGACAGCCCGGCCAACAGCGCGGCCTACAAGCGCCAGCTACGCAGCCCGGCGCTGAACCTGGCACAACTGGTTTCGATCCTGCTGCTGGGCGGGCACTTCACCCTGTTCGCCTACATCACGCCGTGGTTCCAGCAAGTGGCCGGGATCACCGACAGCCAGGGCATCGCCCTCACCCTGCTGCTGATCGGCCTGGCGGCCATCGGCGGCGGTTACCTGGGCGGCTGGCTGAGCGACCACCTCGGCCATCGCCGCGCGCTGCTGGTGGTGCCAATGCTGTTCGCGTTGGCGATGCTGGCAATCCCGCTGAGCCTCGGCCACCCGTGGCTGCTGCTCGGCGCGCTGATGGTCTGGAGCACCATCAGCTGGATGATCTCCCCCGCGGTGCAGAGCTACCTGTTGGCCAGCGACCCGGCCAGCGGCAGCGCCGGGGTAGCGCTGAACACCTCGGCGATGCACCTGGGCGTGGCCCTCGGCGCGGCGCTCGGTGGCGCGGTGATCAGCCTGGCCGGCATCGGCTGGACACCCTGGGTGGGCATCTCGCTGGTTGCCGCATCGATCTTCTGCGCGGCCTTGTCCTGCTGGCTACAGCGTGAGCGGGCAGGCGAGCCGCTCACGGTTTTACGGTGACGCTGGCAGTCATCCCGGCGCTCAGGTGCACGCCCTCGGGCACCTTGTCGAGGCGGATGCGCACCGGGATGCGCTGCGCCAGGCGCACCCAGTTGAAGGTCGGCTCGACGTTGGCCAGCAACTGGCTGTCGGGGATGGCGTTGCGGTCGGTGATGCCGCTGCTGATGCTCTCCACGGTGCCATCGATGGCGATGTCGCCGCTCATCAGCACCACCTGCGCCGGCTGGCCGACGCGGATGCCGGGCAGCTTGGTTTCCTCGAAGTAGGCGGTGACGTAGAAGGACTTCTGGTCCACCAGCGCCATCATCGCCTGCCCCGCCTGCGCGTAGTTGCCCTGGGCCAGACGCAGGTTGGTGACCTGGCCGTCGCGCGGGGCGCGCATCTCGCTGCGGGTCAGGTTGAGCTGGGCCAGGCGCACCTGGGCCTGCGCCTCGTCGTATTCGCTCTTGGCGATGGCAGCGTTGATCTGCGCGGTTTCCTTGTCCTCCGCGCTGATCGCCGCGATACCCAGCTTGCTGCGCCGCGATGCCTCGCTGACGCGCAACAGGTACTGCTGGTGCCGGGTCTCGGCCAGCGCTTTGGCCTGCTCGAGGTTCGCCGCATAGCGCTCGTGGTCGATGCGCATGATCAGGTCGCCGGCCTTGACCTGCTGATTGTCCTGCACGGCGAGGTCGGTGACCCAGCCGGAAACGTCCGGGGCGATCACCACCACGTCGGCGCGCACGCGCGCATCGCGGGTCCAGGGCGACAGCATGTAGTAGCGCCACAGCCAGGTGCCGGCCAGGACGGCGGCAATGACCAGTACGATGGTGACGGTTACGCGAAGGTATCCGCGCATACAGCTTCTCCTCTCAAGGCGCAGCGCTGAGCGCCCAGGTGATGGCGCACAGGATCAGCACGAACAGGGCGCAGTCGAACAGCGCCTCATGCCAGATCCAGCGCCCGAAGGGGGTGGCCTGCAACAGCAGGCGCAGTACGACCGTAAGGCCCAGGGCAAGCACCGCATAGATGAACAGCGGGCTGAGGAACACGCCGCCCCAGCCGAACTCATGCAGTCCCATTGGCGTCCTCCAGACGGCACCACTGGCGCCAGGTATGGCGCAATTGCGCCAGCGCGGCACGGGCCAGGCGGTTGGGTTCGTTGTCGCCCTGCAGATCGTGGGCAAGGGCTTCTTCCAGGGACGGGCAGAGGCTTTCCAGGCGTTGCTCGCGCCCTGCGCCGGGGCCCTTTTCCAGCACACTGCCCAGGGCGCCGAGGAACTGGTCGCGACGCTTGCGCAACTGGCCCTGGGCGCCATTGAGGCAGGCGCGCAGGTGAATCAGCTCGTTGCCCAGATCGAGGGCGAACAGGCCGTCCTGCCAGCGCCGCTGTTCCTCCTTGGGCAACAGGGTGTAGTGCCGCGCCAGGCGGATCAGACGGTCGGCCATGCGCCCGCCGAACCAGCTTTCGGCTTCGGTCAGCGGCCGCCGGGTCAGGCGTCCGAGGTCTTCGCAGGTGGCCTGGATCAACCGCCGATTGAGCCAGTTCGCCGGCAGCGTTAGCAGACGGAACACCAGCACGGCGAAGCCCACGCCAATCACGATGCCCTGGGCCGAATTGAGCAGGTTGGCGAGGTCGTACTTCATCACGTTGCTCGGCGCCACCAGCGTGATGAAGTGGATCGAGAAGGACGTCGCGGTACCGGCCAGCGCCGGCGTGGCCATCCCCAGCAGGGCGAAGAACAGCGGCACGCCCAGCGCCAGGCAGAGCAGCGGGAAGCCGTTCCACTGCGGCAGCAGCCATTGGGTGACCACGGCAGCGGCGGGCACGGCGAGGAGAATGCCGCGCAGGAAGCCCAAACCGATGGTGACGGCGTTGTCGCGGTTGGCGAACAGGCTGCAGATCACCGCCGCCAGCAGCATGCCGCCGGTGGCCGCCGGCCAGGCCGTGGCCATCCAGAAGGCCGACATGCCCAGCAGCGCCAGCGCGCTGCGCAGGCCATAGAACAATGCCATCAACCAGTCGCGGTGCCAGGACAGCGTGCCGGTAGCGACATCGTCCACCCGCCCGTCCGCCACCGCGCGCATGGTCTTCTCCGAGTTCAGCGCCTTGAGCAGCAGCAAGGCGCAGCGGGTCAGGCAATAGCGCAGGTCGTTGGAGTAGCTCTCATCCAGCCCGGCGGCTTGCAGCCGCTCCTGAAGCGAACGCATGGTTTCGACCTGCGGGTCCTCCAGGGTGGCGCGCAGTTCCTCGAACCAGGGCTGCAGGCGCGCGCGGTCCTCGGCATCCAGCACGCTGCGCTGTCGAGCAACGCCACGTGCGGTACGCAGCAGGCTGAGCAGGTCGCGGGAGAGAATCCGCAGCGCGCGCGAACGCATCCGCCCGCGGTAACCCTCGAACCAGGCGTGATCGCGCTGCACGTCGACTTCGACGATCTTGCCCAGCGCCTGCAGCAGCCCCTTGATCTGCCGCGCGTCGGCATCGATCTCGCTGCGCGCGGCCTGCATGCCGGTGAGCCAGGTGGCGTGGGCCTGCTTGTCCAGGTTGGCTTCGACGCGGCGCGGCCAGAGGATGGCGCTGATGGCCGACGCGCAGAGAATCCCCAGGCATATCTCCGTACTGCGCGCCACGGCCTGGTCGAATACGTCCAGCGGATGGCTGATCGCCGGCAGGCCGATGATCGCCACGGTGTACCCGGACAGCACGAAGGCATAGGAGACGTGGTTGCGCAGGGTCGTCGAGGCGGCCGTGCAGAGGCCGAGCCAGAGCGAGACGGCCAGCAGGAACAGCCAGGGCGTCTGGGCGAACAGCGCGATCATCACCACCGACATCACGGTGCCGACCACCGTGCCGATCAGGCGGAAGATGCCCTTGGCCACCACCATGCCCGACAGCGGCTGGGACACGATGAAGACAGTCATCAGCGCCCATTGCGGCTGTTCCAGGTCGAAACGGAAGGCGCACCAGAGCGCCAGGCCGCCGGCCAGGAGGGTCTTGATCGCAAATTTCAGCGCCAGCGTATCCGGCGCCAGGAATGCCTGTAGCGTAGGTCGCACGCGGTCTCTCGAAAGGAATGCCGGTCTGTCGGGTTAAAGATAGCCGGCATGGGGAACAACTGAATCGTTGCCTGAAATATTATTAGCAAGCTAACAATTTGTCATCCCGACTTTCGTCGAGGCAAAAAAAACGGGCGACCTAAGTCGCCCGAAGTGCCTTGCGTGCTCTGTGAATCTGTAAGGATCAGCCCTTCTTGTGGCTGTCCTTCCAGATGAAAATTCCGACCCCGCCGAAGAACAGAACCATGAGGCCAACGGTAAGGACGCCTGCGAGAACCACTTCGTCGATGAACATGATGCTGGCCTCCTGTTGCCTACATCGTCTGGAGATGTGTGCAGGTTACCGGCGAACGATCAGGCCAAATTGACCTGGATCAATGGTCGACAAGGCGCTTTCCGGGGAGGGCCGGAGCACTGACGCAGGTCAAGATTCAGGAGGGCTCAGGTGCGGCGGGAAGCCGCGCAGGGCGGGCCCTGGCGGCGAAAAGCGGGGATATGGCGGGGGAATTTCAGTGTTTCTTCGGCTTGCTCTTGTTCTTCTTGCGCGATTTGCCCAGCGGCAGCGCCTGCTCGAAGGCCTTGCGCACGTCTTGCAGGCGCTTTTCGTGCACGTCGTGGATGCGCTTGTCGCGCTCGGCGGTGAAGTCGATCAGCTTGTCGTCGTTGCTCATGGCAGGGCATGCACCAGGCGGAAAGTCAGATTCAGGCGCGGCGCAACCGGACGGCGCGTCTTGGCGACCTGATGCTGCCAATAATGCTGTGTCGCGCCGGACATGACCAGCAGCGAACCGCCTGGCAGCTCGATGGAATGTTCGATTGTGTTTCGTCCCTTGCGGCGCAGGTCGAAGCGCCTCGCACCACCCAGGTTCAGCGAGGCCACCACCGGGTTGCGCCCGAGTTCGGGCTCGTCGTCGCTGTGCCAGCCCATGGAGTCCTGGCCGTCGCGATAGTAGTTGAGCAGCACGCCGTTGAAGCGCTGACCGGCGGCCTTCTGCACCGCCGCACGAATCTCCGCCAGCAGCGGCGTCCACGGCAGCGGCGCGTGGGTCAGGCCGGAATAGGTGTAGAAAGCCTCGGGATCGCCGTACCAGTTGACCAGGCGCGGCACCGGGTAGTCGCGGCCGTGCAGATGCACTTGCGGCTGCTCCCAGGGCGTCTCGGCGAGCAGTTGCTGCAGCCAGCGCTCGGCCCGCTCGGGCGGGCACCAGTCGGGGATCAGGCGCAACTCGGCGTCGGGCAGCAGGATGGGGGCGTCGTCGAACAGCATGGGAAGCTCGTGGAATCAGCGATGCAAGGAGTCTACCCCGCGACGTCAGACCTCGACATCGATCCACAGCCCCTTGCGCTGGGCGGCCTGCACCTCGTCGCCCAGTTCCTCCACCTCCTCCAGCTCTTCCAGCGCCTCCCCTTCGGGGCTGCCGTCGGCCAGTTGGCGGCGCTTGCGTCGGCGCTGGTATTCCTCGCGCAATGCCTGTTCGTCCGGGCGGCGCTCCAGCTCGACGCCGGCATTGCCCGCGCTGGGCGCAGGCGGGGTCACCGGGGTGACATCCGGTCGCGGCCTGGGCACGTCCTGCTGGGCAGTGACGGGTGCCAGACTATGGGGAATGGGCGGCAGCATCGTGCGGTCCTGGGCTTTGCAGCAAGCCCTGTGGGAAGTCCTCTGGTCAGGCTATCGGCGCAGCGGCTACAGACTTGAGGGCGCCTCGCTACACTTTCCACGATTCGCGATGAGCGCGCACCCCGGACCGGCTACATCGACACATCAGTCGACCGGAGGCGCCGACGGCCATCGCTGAAAGCTGCGCGTTCCGGTACCATAGCCGGCTTTTTTTGGGAGGTGTCCATGGCGCAGTATCAACCCGGTCAACGCTGGATCAGCGACAGTGAAGCGGAACTCGGCCTGGGGACCATCCTGGCGCTGGACGGCCGCATGCTCACGGTGCTCTATCCCGCCACCGGTGATACCCGCCAGTACGCCGAGCGCAATGCGCCGCTGACCCGCGTGCGCTTCGCTCCCGGCGACGAGATCACCCATTTCGAAGGCTGGAAGATGACCGTCCGTGAAGTGGACGAGATCGACGGCCTGCTGATCTACCACGGCATCACCGCGCAGAACGACCAGCGCACCGTGCCGGAAACCCAGCTGTCGAACTTCATCCAGTTCCGCCTGGCCAGCGACCGCCTGTTCGCCGGGCAGATCGATCCGATGTCCTGGTTCGGCCTGCGCTACCACACCCTGGAACACCGCACCCGCCTGCTGCAGTCCTCGCTCTGGGGCCTGGGCGGCGCTCGCGCGCAACCCATCGCGCACCAGCTGCACATCGCCCGCGAGGTCGCCGACCGCATGGCGCCGCGCGTCCTGCTGGCCGACGAAGTGGGCCTGGGCAAGACCATCGAAGCGGGCCTGGTGATCCATCGCCAACTGCTCTCCGGCCGCGCCAGCCGCGTGCTGATCCTGGTGCCGGAAAACCTGCAGCACCAGTGGCTGGTGGAAATGCGCCGGCGCTTCAACCTGGAAGTGGCCCTGTTCGACCGCGAGCGTTTCGTCGAGAGCGATGCCAGCAACCCCTTCGAGGACACCCAGCTGGCCCTGGTGGCGCTGGAGTGGCTGCGCGAGGACGAGAAGGCGCAGGACGCGCTGTTCGCCGCCGAATGGGACCTGCTGGTGGTCGACGAAGCCCACCACCTGGTCTGGCACCCGGAACAGGCCAGCGCGGAATACCAGCTGGTCGAGCAATTGTCCCAGGTCATCCCCGGCGTGCTGCTGCTCACCGCGACCCCGGAACAGCTCGGCCTGGACAGCCACTTCGCGCGCCTGCGCCTGCTCGACCCGGACCGCTTCCACGACCTGGAAGCCTTCCGTGCCGAAAGCACCCAGTACCGCCCGGTGGCCGAGGCGGTGCAGGAACTGATCGACCAGGGCAGCCTCTCCCCCGCCGCGCGCCAGGCCATCCACGGCTTCCTCGGCAGCGAAGGCGACGATCTGCTGGCCAGCGTCGAGGGCGGCAATGAAGACGCCCGCGCCCGCCTGGTGCGCGAACTGCTCGACCGCCATGGCACCGGCCGCGTGCTGTTCCGCAACACCCGCGCCGCCGTGCAGGGCTTCCCGGAACGCCAGCTGCACCCCTACGTGCTGCCCAACCCGATCGAGTACATGGAGCTGCCGCTGGGCGAGCACCCGGACCTCTACCCGGAAGTCAGCTTCCAGGCCCAGGCCGACGATGGCGACGAGAACAACCGCTGGTGGCGCTTCGACCCGCGCGTCGAGTGGCTGATCGACACCCTGAAGATGCTCAAGCAGTACAAGGTGCTGGTGATCTGCGCCCACGCCGAGACCGCCATGGACCTGGGCGATGCCCTGCGCCTGAAGTCGGGCATCCCGGCCACCGTGTTCCACGAGGGCATGAGCATCCTCGAGCGTGACCGCGCCGCCGCCTACTTCGCCGACGAAGAGTTCGGCGCGCAGGTGCTGATCTGCTCGGAGATCGGCAGCGAGGGCCGCAACTTCCAGTTCGCCCATCACCTGGTGCTGTTCGACCTGCCGGCTCACCCGGACCAGCTGGAACAGCGCATCGGCCGCCTGGACCGGATCGGCCAGAAGCACACCATCCAGATCCACGTGCCGCACCTGGAGAGCAGCCCGCAGGAACGCCTGTTCCAGTGGTACCACCGCGCGCTGAACGCCTTCCTCAACACCTGCCCCACCGGCAACGCCCTGCAGCACCGCTTCGGCCCGCGCCTGGTGGAGCTGCTCGACGGCGGCGACGACGATGCCTTCGAGGCCCTGCTGGCCGAAGGCACCGCCGCCCGCGAGGCGCTGGAGGCCGAGATGCACAACGGCCGCGACCGCCTGCTGGAGCTGAATTCCGGCGGCGCCGGTGAAGGCGAGGCGCTGGTGGAAGAGATCGAGGAACAGGACGACCAGTTCGCCCTGCCGATCTACATGGAGCGCCTGTTCGACACCTACGGTATCGACAGCGAGGACCATTCCGAGAACGCGCTGATCCTGCGCCCGAGCGAGAAGATGCTCGACGCCAGCTTCCCGCTGGGCGACGACGAAGGCGTCACCGTCACCTACGACCGCGCCCAGGCCCTGGCCCGCGAAGACATGCAATTCCTCACCTGGGAACACCCCATGGTGCAGGGCGGCATGGACCTGGTGCTGTCCGGCTCGCTGGGCAACACCTCGGTGGCGCTGATCAAGAACAAGGCGCTCAAGCCTGGCACCGTGCTGCTGGAACTGCTGTTCGTCAGCGAGGCCGTGGCGCCGCGCAAATTGCAGCTGGGCCGCTTCCTGCCGCCGGTGGCGCTGCGCTGCCTGATGGATGCCAACGGCAACGACCTGTCCTCGCGGGTGTCCTTCGAGACCCTGAACGACCAGCTGGAAAGCGTGCCGCGCGCCAGCGCCAACAAGTTCGTGCAGGCGCAGCGTGACGTTCTGGCCAAGCAGTTCGCCCAGGCCGAGACCAAGATCACCCCGCGCCATGCCGAGCGTGTGGAGGCGGCTCGCCAGCAGCTGAAGGCGACCCTGGACGAGGAGCTGGCGCGCCTGACCGCGCTCAAGGCCGTCAACCCCAGCGTGCGCGACAGCGAACTGGAAGCCCTGCGCAAGCAGCGCGACGACAGCCTGGCAATGCTCGACAAGGCCTCGCTGCGCCTTGAAGCGATCCGCGTGCTGGTCGCCGGCTGATTCAGTCAGGGGCTTCAAGCAAAGCCGCCAGCGGGCAACCGCTGGCGGCTTTTTCATGGGCGCCGTTCCCACCGGCTGCGTAGGAGCGGACTCTGTCCGCGATGTCTGATCGGCGGCTCCCTGGGTGGATCTGGCGTGAGGATAAAACGATCGCGGACGGAGTCCGCTCCTACAGGAAATCCTGTGCAATCGGCGGCCCTCTCCATCCGGTGCTCTCGGATAGTGCCGAACCAGGCCCCGCAACGGGTTATCCGCCGACTACTCCGCTGCCGATAACGCTGACGCGTTATGCGCCCTACGATCTGTTCGCGAGCAAGCTCGCTCCTACAAGAGCGGCAGGTAATCCCTGTAGGCGCGAGCTTGCTCGCGAACCCGCACTGGCACCCGTCCGTCCACGGTGACACCGCTCTATTCCCGGCACATTCGGACATTCCGACTACCATTGACGCTGCGCAAGGGAATCTCCGCCCTGGAGGGATAGAGTTTTCCTACCAAGCCACTCATTGAGGGAACACATCATGTACGAGCGCATTCTGGTAGCGGTGGACGGCAGCCCGGTATCCGACCGTGCCCTGGTCGAAGCGGCCAAGCTGGCCCAGCTGAGCGGCGGCGAGCTGCGGGTCATCACCATCGTCGACAGCCCGCTGCGCCATCTGCCCGATTACGCCGTGTACTACAACCCCGAGCCGCTGCGCGAAGCCGCGTTGAAGGCTGCCGATGACATCCTCGGCAAGGCCCGCGACAAGATTGCCGAATTCCCGGTGAAAACCAGCTTCGAGCGGGTCTGCCAGGAACGCGCCAGCGAAGAGATCGCCGAGCGCATCGAGGTCGAGGCCGAAGCCTGCAAGGCCGACATCATCGTCATGGGCACCCACGGTCGCCGCGGCGTGCGCCGCCTGATGCTGGGCAGCGTGGCCGAGGGCCTGCTGCGCGTCAGCAACCGCCCGGTGCTGCTGGTACGCGAGAAGTAACCGCCCGCGCAAAGAACAAAGGCCCTGCGGCGCGAGCCGCAGGGCCTTTTTCATGGCCGCCGTTCAAGTCACTGCGCTGCGGTCATGTCACGCTTGCAGGAATGGAAGATATCCAGGTCCGGCTGGTACAGGCCGGTGTGCACGCCGTAGAGACCGAGCACCGAGTGGAACAGGTTGTCGTGGCTGAACTCGTCGCTGGCCGCCTTCTTCTCCAGGCAACCGCGGTCCACGCCCATGCCGCCGAGGGCGCCGTTGCCGAACCACATCACCATGGGCACGTGGGTCTGCGCTTTCGGCGCGATGGCGTAGGGCGCGGCGTGCAGGTAGACGCCGTTCTCGCCCAGCGATTCGCCGTGGTCGGAAACATAGAGCATCGAAGTGTCGAAGCGCTCCTGGTTGTGCTTGAGCAGCTCCACCACCCTGGAGAGGAAGAAGTCGGTGTAGAGGATGGTGTTGTCATAGACGTTCACCAGCTCCTCGTTGCTGCAACTGCCCAGCTGGTTGGTGCGGCACACCGGGGTGAAGCGCTCCAGCGACTTGGGATAGCGATCGTAGTATTCCGGGCCGTGGCTGCCGTCGGCGTGCAGGACGATGATGGCATTGTCCTTCAGACCGTCGATGTAGGCCTGCAGGTCTTGCAGCAGGGCTTCGTCCAGGCAGTTCTTGCCGTCGCAGAACGGGCCGGGCTGGTTCTTCGGGATGTCACGGTTGGGCACGCGCAGGCAGGTGCCCTTGCAGTCGCTGTTGTTGTCCAGCCAGAGCACCGAGACGCCGACGCGCTGGAGGATGTCCAGCAGGCCCTGGTTGGTCTTGCCCTTCTTGTCGCTGTAGTCCTCGCGGGGGAACTTGGAAAACATGCAGGGCACCGACACCGCCGTCGAAGTACCGCAGGAGCTGACATTGGCGAAGTTGAGGATGTCGAGCTTCTTCAGTTCCGGATTGGTGTCGCGAGCGTAGCCGTTGAGGGAGAAGTGGTCAGCGCGGGCGGTTTCGCCGACCACGAAGATCATCAGCGACTTGCGCCCGTCGGCGCTCACTTTGCGCGGCATCACCGCGTCCTCGCCGATGGGCTGCACCACCAGGTTTTCCTTGATGCCCAGGCGCTGCTTGGTGAACTTGCTCACCGCGTAGATGTAGTTGGTCGGGTTGATGAAGTGGGTCAGCTTCTCTTCCTGGCGGAACACCGGGGCGTAGGTGGAATAGAACGCCCCCACGCAGACGGCCACCACCACCAGGCAGCCGAAGATCACCAGCACCTTGTTCAGCAGGCCGCGGAAGAATGAGCTGTAGCGCACCGGCGTCAGCCAGATGATCGCCGCCGGCAGCACGCCGAGCAGCAGCAGGTAGCCGACCATGCGCGCGCTGAACAGCGCGGCGGCCTCTCCCGGATTGGTCTCGATGACGTTCTGCACCATCACGGTATCGATCACGACACCGTAGGAGTTCATGAAGTACGCCGCGGCCGCCGAGACCAGCGCCACCAGCGTCAGCGCCGGCTTGAGCAGCGGGCGGAAGGACACCAGGGTCAGCAGGAGGGTGAAGGCCGCCCACAGGAAACAGGCGAATGACGCGAAGAACGCCACGCCCCAGAGACCCTCCATGGGCACTAGGCTGTTCAGGGCCCGCCAGGTGGCGAAGTTGTAGAACAGCACCAGGGCCAGGGAGAACAGCAGGACCAGCCGCGCGGGGCTGACCTGGGGGAAGAGGCCGCGCTTGCCCTCGGACATCGAGCGCACTCCTTACATCGATAGTCGGATAGGAAATGGAATAGCCGACCCTGCCGGCCGGCGGCGCAACTCTAGCGGGCAGTTAGTCAAAAAAGTGTCAAGTTGGCTACCCGCTTTCGGCCAGCGGTCGGAACAATGAACGAGCCGGTACTTGGTACTACCGTACGTCGCGCACTTCCAGGCATTCCACCGAAAATTCAACACGCTCCTTGCAGCGCCATCCTGACTTCCTAGACTTGAAGCAAAGTGATATCAATCTGCCTCCTCCCCCCGACATCCGGAGCATCCCGCCCATGGACTGGCACCAGGACGCCTTACCCGATGCTGTGCTGCTGGAGTGTTCCCACAACCCCGGCCTGGTTCTGCTGGCCATCCTCATCGCCTGCGCCGCCAGCTTCGTCGCCCTGAGCATCGCCGCGCGAATGGTCCGCGCGCCGCAGCACGCCCATCGCTGGCAATGGGTCGGCGGCATCTGCCTGGGCAGCGGCATCTGGTCGATGCACTTCGTCGCCATGCTGGCCTTCCACTCCTCGGTGCCGCTGCATTTCTCCGGCGGCCTGACGCTGCTGTCATTGCTCCTGGCCATCGGCATCAGCGTTATCGCCATGCGCCTGCTCGCCCACGCCGGGCTGAGTCCGCTGCAATACCTGCTCGCAGCCTGCTGCATCGGCACCAGCATCGCCGGCATGCACTACACCGGCATGGCCGCCATAGAGTCGCCGCCCATGCAGCACTACGACCCGCTGCTGGTGACCCTCTCGGTCCTGATGGCCGTGCTGGTGGCCTTTGTCGCGCTGGTGCTCGCGCCGGTGCTCAATCGCCAACCCGCCGCCCGCCAATGGATCTACCAGACCCTCGCCAGCCTGCTGCTGGGCGGCGCCATTTCCAGCATGCACTTCACCGGCATGGCGGCCCTGACCCTGACGCTGCCCAGCTGGGTTGCGCCGGTGGCGGACCTGGGGCGCAGCAACGCCATCCAGCTCGGCCTGATGGTCGGCCTGCTGGCCCTGGCCGTGGTGCTGGCCGGACTCTGGGCGGCCTGGATCGAGGACAGCCTGGAGAGCAAGGAAAGCGAGCTGAGCCGCGTCAACGCCCTGCTCAGCCAGCTGGACAATGCCAACGCTTCGCTGCAGAAACTGGCGCGCTTCGACGGCCTCACCGGCCTGCACAACCGCAACGCGCTGAACGAGGAGTTCGCCAGCCGCCTGCAGCGCAACCGCCAGAAGGGGCAGGGCATGGCGGTGATCCTGCTGGACCTGGACCACTTCAAGCGGGTCAACGACTCCCTCGGCCACGCGGCCGGCGACGAGCTGCTGTGCATCGTTTCCGAGCGCATCCGCAGTGCGCTGCGCAGCACCGACCTGCTGGCGCGCTTCGGCGGCGACGAGTTCTGCATCCTCGCCGACCTGGGCGAGGACCACGAGGCGCGCATCCTTGCCCAGCGCCTGATGCAGCGCATGAAGGAGCCGATCAGCATCGCCGGGCGCAGCCTGGTGATGACCCTGAGCGTCGGCATCAGCCTGTTCCCCAACGACAGCGAGCAACCCGAGGAGCTGCTCAAGCACGCCGACCTCGCGCTGTACCAGTCCAAGGGCAACGGCCGCAACGCCACCCACTTCTTCAGCCCGCACCTGAAGACCAAGGCCACCCAGGAACTGCAACTGGAAGAAGAACTGCGCAAGGCGCTATGGGACGACGAACTGGTGCTCTACTACCAGCCGATCCTGCGCATCGAGCACGGCGAAGTGGCCCAGCTCGAGGCGCTGGTGCGCTGGAAACACCCGACCCACGGCCTGCTGGCGCCGGACCGTTTCATCGGCCTGGCCACCGCCAATGGCCTGATCGGCGCGCTCGATGCCTGGGTGCTGCGCCGCGCCTGCCAGGACCTGCGCCGCCTGCATGAGCTGGGCTACGACGGCCTGCGCGTGGCGGTGAACTGCTGCGCCAGCAACCTGGGCCGTGAGAGCCTGGTCGACGAGGTCCAGCGGACTCTGGAAGAGACCGGCCTGGCCGCCCGCTACCTGGAAATGGAAGTGACCGAGAACGCGGTGATGTCCAACATCAACCAGGCCATTCCCTTGCTCAACCGCCTGCGCGACCTGGGCGTGAGCCTGTCCATCGACGACTTCGGCACGGGCTACTCGTCGCTGTCCTACCTGCGCCAACTGCCGCTGGATGCGCTGAAGGTGGACCGCTCGTTCATCCGCGACGTGCCGCAATCGCGCCGTGACAGCGAGATCGCCCAGGCGATCATTGCCATGGCGCAGAAGCTGCACCTGAAGGTGATCGCCGAGGGCGTGGAGCACGCGCAGCAACTGGCCTTCCTGCGCGACAACCATTGCGAGCTGGCCCAGGGCTACCTGTTCAGCCGGCCCCTGCCGCTCTCCGCGCTGGTGGAGTTCCTCGAGGCCTACCGCGAGGACAGCGACTCGGCACTGCTGAGCAGCCGGGCCTGATGCCGGTGATCCAGGATCAGAAGTCGAACTTGCCGGCGCGCCAGCGCGGCAGCCAGCGCAGGGAGTCGGCGGTGGTCCCGGTGGGCCGGTATTCGGCGCCCAGCCAGCCGTCGTAGCCGACGTCGTCGAGCACCTGCAGCGGCACCTCGAACTCCATCTCGCCTGAGCCCGGTTCGCCGCGCTCCGGGTAGTCGGCGAACTGCACGTGGCCGATCTGGCCCATCAGCGCGTAGATGCAATCCACCAGTTCCAGGCCCATGCGCGCCATGTGGTAGAGGTCCAACTGCGCGCGCAGGTTTTCCCGCGCCACGCGCTCGAGCATGTCCTGCAGGTGCTCGGGGGTATTGAGCAGGAAGTCCTTCATGTCGTGGCAGTTGATGGCTTCCATCAGCACGTCGGTGCCGCTGCCGGCGAAGGCATCGCAGGTGGCGCGCAGGCGCTCGGCGAGGGTCTGCAGCGCGACCTCGCGTTCCTGCCCTTCGACCAGTCGCCCGGCCAGCACATTGATGTGCTGCGGCTGGACGATGCGCGCATAGTCCAGGGCCTTGGCCAGCGCGGCTTCGAATTCGGCAGCGCGCTCCGGTACGGCAGCGATGCCCGGGCCGCCCTGCATCAGGTCACCGGCGGGCAGGTTGATCAGCACCAGCGGCAGGCCGGCTTCGTCCAGCGCGGCTTTCAAATCCTGCGCGGGGACGTCGTAGGGGAACTGGATCTCCACGCCCTCGAAACCGGCCTTGGCGGCGGCGTCGATACGCTGCAGCAGCGGGACCTCGGTGAACAGCAGGGATAGGTTGGCGCAGAGTTTCATGCGGGGAATTCCTTCGACTGGCGGTATTGCTCGACCAGGGTAGCCGGGTCGCGTTCGAGATTGCCCTGGCTGCCATGCAGGCGCATCAGCTGCGCGGCGAGGCCGCTCATGGGCGTGGCCGAGCCTTCCTCGCGGGAAAGCTTCACGGCGGTGTCCAGATCCTTGAGCAGCGTGCGCACGTGCCACTTCACCGGTTCGAAGCGGCTCTCGGCCATCTGCGGGGCAAGGATCTGCAAGGGTTTCGAATCGGCGAAACCGCCGGCCAGGGCCGGGGCGATCAGGCTGGCATCGACGCCCGACTTTTCCGCCAGCGCCACCACCTCGGCAATCACCAGGGCGTTGCAGGCGACGATCATCTGGTTGCACACCTTGGTCACCTGCCCCGCGCCGACATCCCCCATGCGCGTCAGGCGTTGCCCGAGGTGGGCGAGGATCGGCCGCACACGCTCGATGTCCTCGACGCGGCCGCCGGCCATGATCGCCAGGGTGCCGGCTTCGGCGCCCGGCGTGCCGCCGGAAACCGGCGCGTCGACCCAGCGCATGCCGGTGCGCGCTTCCAGCTCGGCGGCCATCTCACGGGTGGCGGCCGGCTCCAGGCTGGAGAAGTCCACCAGCACCTGGCCGGCGCGGGCGTTCTCGACGATGCCACCGATACCGAACACCACCTCGCGCACGGCGGCGGTATCGGCCAGGCAGAGCATCACCACCTCTGCGTCGGCGCAAAGCTGCGCGGGGGTTTCCACAGCCTGGGCGCCTTCGGCGGCCAGCAGCTCACGCTTGCCGGCGGAGCGGTTCCACACGGCCAGCGGGTAACCGGCGGCGAGCAGGCGGCGCGTCATGGGTACCCCCATCAGGCCGAGACCGGCAAAAGCGAGGGATGGCAAAGGGGACGACATGGGATGATCTCCAGTTCGACAGCAGGACGGGCACGGGGAGGCGGCATTCTAGCAGGCGCGAACTTGCCCCGGCCGGCAATGCTTTCGCTGTTGCGACAGCTGCCAAACAGACGCGCCGCCACTATACTCCCGGAGTTTTTTCCGCCATTGAACCGGAGAACTCTCCCCATGCTCAAACGCACCCTGGCGCTCGCCGCCGGTTTTGCCCTGTCCCTGTCCGCCGTTTTCGCCCACGCCGACACCCAGAAAGAACTGAAAGTCTCGGCCATTCCCGATGAAGCCCCCACCGAGCTGCTGCGCAAGTTCAAGCCGCTGGGCGCCTATCTGGAAGAACAGCTGGGCATGCCGGTGAAATTCATCCCGGTATCCGACTATGCCGGCGTGGTCGAGGCCCTGGCTTCGGATCGCCTGGACATGGCCTGGCTGGGCGGCTTCACCTTCGTCCAGGCGCGGCTGAAGACCGGCAACGCCATCCCGCTGGTACAGCGTGAGCAGGACCAGCAGTTCACCAGCAAATTCATCACCGCCGACCCGAACGTGAAATCGATCCAGGACCTCAAGGGCAAGACCTTCGCCTTCGGTTCGGTGTCGTCCACTTCCGGCAGCCTGATGCCGCGCTACTTCATGCAGAAGGACGGCGTGGTGCCCGAGCAGTTCTTCTCCCGCGTGGCCTACTCCGGCGCCCACGACGCCACCGTCGCCTGGGTCCAGGCCGGCAAGGTCGACGCCGGTGTGCTGAACGCCTCTGTCTGGCAGAAGCTGGTGGACAGCGGCAAGGTCGACACCAGCAAGGTGAAGGTCTTCGCCACGACCCCGACCTATTACGACTACAACTGGACCGTGCGCGGCAACCTCGACCCGGCCCTGGCCGAGAAGATCAAGAAGGCCTTCCTCGCCCTCGACCCGAGCAAGCCGCGCGACAAGGAAATCCTCGACCTGCAGGCGGCCAGCCGCTTCATCGAGACCCAGCCTGACAACTACAAGGGCATCGAGGAATCGGCGCGCGCCGCCGGCCTCTTGAAGTGACGCTGAAACTGACCGGCGTGGAGCATATCCACGCCAACGGCCAGCGCTCGCTCGCCGGCATCGACCTCAGCGTCGCTGCCGGTGAGCGGGTGGCGATCATCGGCCCGTCGGGGGCCGGCAAGACGACCTTGCTGCGCATCCTCGCCACCGCACTGAAACCCGCTTCCGGCAGATTCGATCTGCTCGGCACCCAACCCTGGGCGCTGAGCGGTTCCGCGCGCCAGCGCCTGCGCTCGCGCATTGCCCTGGTGCACCAGGCTCCGCCGCTGCCACCGCGCCAGCGGGTGGTCACCGCTGTGCTCGCCGGCCGCCTCGGCCAGTGGCCGCTGTGGAAAAGCCTGGCCAGCCTGCTCTACCCGGTCGACGCCGCCGGCGCCCGCAGCGAGCTGCAGCGCCTGGACCTGGGTGACAAGCTCTTCGAACGCTGCGATCAGCTCTCCGGCGGCCAGCTGCAACGCGTCGGCATCGCCCGTGCGCTGTACCAGCAAGCGGAAGTGCTGCTGGCCGACGAACCGGTCTCGGCCATGGACCCGGTGCTCGCCGGCCACACCCTCGGCGTGCTCACCCGCGAAGCGCAGAACCGCGGCGTGACGCTGCTCGCCAGCCTGCACGCGGTGGACCTGGCGCTGGAGCACTTCCCGCGCATCGTCGGCGTGCGCGACGGCCGTATCGCCTTCGACAAGCCTGCTGCCAACGTCACGCCCGAGGACCTGCGCGCACTCTACGCGAACGAGCAGCTCGGCCAGCAGGACGCGTCTTCGCCGGTAGGAAAACCGGTGGTGGTGCAGATTCCGCGATGCTGAACCCAGCGCTTTCGACGAGCCCGCCCCGCGACCCGGCGGCGCTGCCGCGCCTGCTGCTCACCCTGCTCGCCCTGGCCTTGCTGTGGCCGGGCCAGCGCCTGTCCGAGCTGGATATCGCCGGCCTGTTCAGCGGTGACAACGCGCGGACCATGGCGAACTTCCTCGGCGGTTTCTGGCCGCCGGCCCATGACGGAGAATTCCTCGCCCTGCTCGGCCGCGCCACCCTGGAGACCCTGGCCATCGCCACCGCCGGCATGGCGCTGGCCTGGCTGATCGCCTTCCCCGCCGCGCTGCTGGCGACCCGTGCGCTGTCGATCTCCGCCCTGCCCCGCGGCGGGCGGGCCGGCGGGGGGGGGGCCGCGCGGCGCGGGGCCGG
>NZ_JBGLYK010000450.1:0-977 GCF_047304025.1 Pseudomonas sp. Pseusp97
GGCCCACGGCGTTCCCGCTGCCGAAGCGGAGCGCCGCGCACGGGAGTTGCTGCGGCAGGTCGGCCTGCCGGAAGCTGCCTTCGAGCGCTTCCCGCGGGACTTCTCCGGCGGGCAGCGGCAACGCATCGGCATTGCCCGCGCGCTGGCCTTGCAGCCCAAGGTGCTGGTGGCCGACGAGTGCGTGTCGGCGCTGGATGCACTGGTGCAACAGCAGGTGCTGGAACTGCTGGAAAGGCTGCAGCGCGAACTGGGGCTGAGCCTGGTGTTCATCACCCACGACCTGCAGGTGGCGGCGCGCCTCTGTGATCGCATCGCGGTCATGCAGGGCGGGCGCATCGTCGAACTCGGCGAGGCGCAACAGGTGCTGCGCGCGCCGCGCCATGACTACACGCGCCGGCTGCTCGCCGCGCATCCACTGCGCGAAGTGGAGCAACCGGCATGACGGCGCCGAGACAGATGGCGCTGGGCGCTTTCCTCATGGCCACCGGGCATCACCTGGCGGGCTGGCGACACCCCGGCGCGCATGCCGCTGGCGGGCTGGACGTTGAGCACTACCGGGCGCTGGCGCGCACCGCCGAGCGCGGTTGCTTCGATGCGGTCTTCCTCTCCGACACCCTGGCCATGCTGCCCGGCAAACTCGACGCGCTGAGCCGCATGGCGCGCACCGAACACTTCGAGCCGCTGACGCTGCTGGCGCATCTGGCGGTGAGCACCCGGCACATCGGACTGGTGGCGACCGTCACTTCTTCCTACAACGACGCGGCGAACGTGGCGGATACCTTCACCACCCTGGAATCCCTCAGCGGCGGCCGCAGCGGCTGGAACCTGGTGACTTCGAGCAACGCCGAGGAAGCCGGCAACTTCGGCCGGGATCGTCACTACGAGCACGCCTGCCGTTACCGCATGGCCGAGGACTTCCTCCAGCGCGTGCGCGAGCACCTGTACCGGCGCCACGCCACGGGCCGCCCAGCCGGAAC
>NZ_JBGLYK010000451.1:0-976 GCF_047304025.1 Pseudomonas sp. Pseusp97
CCCCCCCCCCCCCCCCCCCCCCCCCCCCCCCCCCCCCCCCCCCCCCCCCCCCCCCCCCCCCCCCCCCCCCCCCCGGCGCCCCCCCCCCCCCCCCCCCCCCCCCCCCCTACAGTCTGCCTACCTTCGCGCCTGCCCTGAATCACCTCCCCTCGCCCGCCCTGCGTTAGAATGACATCCAGCATTCCATGATCCGCAGGAGACCGGTCATGCGTTATTCCGAAGACCACAAGGCCCAGACCCGCGAACGCATCATCAACGAGGCCGCGCAGCGCTTTCGCAGCGAAGGCGTGGACGCCACCGGCCTGCAGACGCTGATGAAGGCGCTGGGCCTGACCCACGGCGGTTTCTACGCGCACTTCAAGTCCAAGGACGAGTTGGTGGAGATCGCCCTGCAGCAGGCCGCCGAGCAGCTGCGCCCCATCGTCGACCAGCAGTTCGCGAAAGCCGACCCGCTGCCCGGCTTCATCGACCAGTACCTTTCCGCTGGCCACCGCAATACGCCCGGCAAGGGCTGCCCACTGCCGACCATCTCGGCCGAACTGGGCGCGCGCGGACATGCCAGCGCGACCACCGACGCCATCGTCCAGGCGCGCATCGATGCCATCGAAAAGGCACTGCCCAGCGAGCATGCCGAGGATGAAAGCGTCGCCCTGCTCGCCACCCTGATCGGCGCGCTGGTGCTGTCGCGAAGCGTGGCCGACCCGGAGATGGCCGACCGCATCCTGGACAGCACCCGCCGGCACCTGAAGCGCGAGATCGGCGCGACGGAGTGAATCGCCCACAGCGGTCGCATATGGCGCTGTTGTAGGGCGCATAACGCGCCAGCGTTATCCGCCGCTCAAGGGCCGGCGAATAACCTGTTCCAGGTTATTCGCCCTACGCTTCTACGCCCACTGTAAGCGTCGGAGGATACCTGTAGGAGCGAGCTTGCTCGCGAACCTGCAAGGCACGGTGCTGGGCGGTTCGCGAGCAAGCT
>NZ_JBGLYK010000452.1:0-967 GCF_047304025.1 Pseudomonas sp. Pseusp97
TGTCGTCAGCTCGTGTCGTGAGATGTTGGGTTAAGTCCCGTAACGAGCGCAACCCTTGTCCTTAGTTACCAGCACGTTATGGTGGGCACTCTAAGGAGACTGCCGGTGACAAACCGGAGGAAGGTGGGGATGACGTCAAGTCATCATGGCCCTTACGGCCAGGGCTACACACGTGCTACAATGGTCGGTACAGAGGGTTGCCAAGCCGCGAGGTGGAGCTAATCCCATAAAACCGATCGTAGTCCGGATCGCAGTCTGCAACTCGACTGCGTGAAGTCGGAATCGCTAGTAATCGTGAATCAGAATGTCACGGTGAATACGTTCCCGGGCCTTGTACACACCGCCCGTCACACCATGGGAGTGGGTTGCTCCAGAAGTAGCTAGTCTAACCGCAAGGGGGACGGTTACCACGGAGTGATTCATGACTGGGGTGAAGTCGTAACAAGGTAGCCGTAGGGGAACCTGCGGCTGGATCACCTCCTTAATCGAAGATCTCAGCTTCTTCATAAGCTCCCACACGAATTGCTTGATTCACTGGTTAGACGATAGGTTTGCTGCTCGGTTGGTTTGAGCGCGCCCCCGGCTCTTGGATAGAGAGCGGGTGAGGTCGACAAGCTGCCAAAGCCCGAACGATTGGGTCTGTAGCTCAGTTGGTTAGAGCGCACCCCTGATAAGGGTGAGGTCGGCAGTTCGAATCTGCCCAGACCCACCAATTGTTGTGGTGTGCTGCTGATCCGATAAGGGGCCATAGCTCAGCTGGGAGAGCGCCTGCTTTGCACGCAGGAGGTCAGGAGTTCGATCCTCCTTGGCTCCACCATTAAATCGTCGAAAGCTCAGACATGAATGTTCAGGTTGAACGAACATTGATGTCTGGTCTTTGTGCCAGAACCGTTCTTTAAAAATTTGGGTATGTGATAGAAGTAGACTGAATAATCTCTTTCACTGGTGATTATTCAAGTCAAGGTAA
>NZ_JBGLYK010000453.1:0-956 GCF_047304025.1 Pseudomonas sp. Pseusp97
GTGCTCGGCTCACTGGCGGCCGGGGCCATGCTCGCCGTGGCCGGCCTGCTGGTGCAGCGCCTGACCGGCAACCCGATGGCCAGCCCGGAAGTGCTGGGCGCTACCTCCGGATCGGCGATCGCCGTGCTGGTGCTGTTCCTGGTGATGCCGCAGCCGCAGGCCTACATGGTCCCGGCGGCGAGCATCGGCGCGTTGCTGACCCTCGGCCTGCTGCTGTGGTTCGCCTGGCGCAAGACCTTCAATGCCGAGCGCCTGCTGCTGACCGGCGTGTGCCTGACGACCCTGCTGCACTCGCTGAGCACGCTGCTGCTGGCCAGCGGCGACCCGCGCATGACGGCGATGATGAGCTGGATGACCGGTTCGACCTATCAGGTAGATGTCTTGTCGGCGAGCACCGGGCTGGCAGTCGGCGCAGTGATGATTGGCGTGAGTCTGCTACTGGCTCGCCCGCTGGACCTGCTGACGCTGGGCAACGGCACGGCCACTGCGCTGGGCTTGAGGCTGCGTCTTGGCCACCTGGCGATCCTGCTGACCGCCGCCGTGCTCACCGCTACTGCGACAATCATCGTCGGCCCGCTGAGTTTCGTCGGCCTGATCGGCCCGCACATCGCCCGCCACCTCGGCGTGCGCCGCGCCGCGCCGCAAGTGCTGCTGAGCGCAGTGGCCGGGGCACTGATCATGGTGCTGGCGGACTGGCTGGGGCGCAACATCGCCTATCCATGGCCGGTGTCGGCGGGATTGCTGGCGGCGTTCATCGGTTGCCCGTATTTCCTCTGGCTGATGCATCGGGAGCGGCGGGGCTGATTTATACAGCGGCCTTTGCCCGCCCCTCGCGGGCATGGGCCAGGCGCCCACGCCGGTTCGGCAGGTGCGCGAGCTGCGCTGGAGCGGGCTTTTCGTAGGAGCGAGCTTGCTCGCGAACCGGATTACCCGGCCAATCCGGCGCTGTGCGGGTT
>NZ_JBGLYK010000454.1:0-952 GCF_047304025.1 Pseudomonas sp. Pseusp97
GAGCTTGCTCGCGAACGAATCCCGCTGCGGGGCGAAAGGTTCGCGAGCAAGCTCGCTCCTACAGGTCATGCACGGCGCTTAGAACGCCGGCGCAATCTCACCCTTGTAGCGGGTCAGGATGAACTGCCGGACTTCCGGCGAATTCAGCGCCTTGGCCAGCTTCTGGATACCCGGGTCCTGGATGTTGTCCGGACGGGCGACGAGGAACTCGGCGTAGAGGTCCTTGCCTTTCTCCACGATCAGCGCGCTCTTGGTATCGATGCCGGCTTCCAGCGCGTAGTTGGCGAAGATGAACGCCAGGTCCACCTGCTTCACCGCGCGGGCCAGCAGGGCGCCTTCCAGTTCACGGATCTTCAGGTGCTTGGGGTTGTCGGTGATGTCGCGCTCGGTGGACTGCGGGTTGCTCGGGTCCTTGAGCTTGATCAGGCCGCTCTCGGCCAGCAGCACCAGCGCGCGGCCGGTGTTCACCGGGTCGTTGGGGATGGCCACGCTGGCGCCGTCGGGCAGTTCGGCGAGGGACTTGTATTTGGTCGAGTAGGCGCCGAACGGCTCGATGTGGATGCCCACCACGGGCACCAGATCGGTGTGGCGGGTCTTGTTGAAGTCATCGAGGAAAGGGCGGTACTGGTAGTAGTTGGCGTCGAGGTTCTTCTGCGCGAGCTGCAGGTTGGGCTGGATGAAGTCGGTGAAGACCTTGATGTCCAGGTCGACGCCTTGCTTGGCCAGTTCCGGTTTGACGAATTCGAGGATCTCGGCGTGGGGCACCGGGGTGGCGCCGACCACGAGTTTCTCCCCCGCGTTTGCGGAGAAGGCGACGACGGCCGCCAGGATGGCGATGGCCTTTTTCATGGGTGTTGCTCCTTGAACAGTTGGGGTGGGCCGTCGTCGCCTTCTCCGCAAACGCGGGGGAGAAACTCGTGGTCGGCGCCACCCCGGTGCCCCACGCCGAGAT
>NZ_JBGLYK010000455.1:0-940 GCF_047304025.1 Pseudomonas sp. Pseusp97
CAAGCGGCGGGGCCATGGCAGAACAGGAGCGGGGCCCCCCAAGCGGCGGGGCCCACCACCACCAGCGCCCCCCCGGCAGCGTGCCGGTGCCCAGGCCCGCGGGCTGGACGTGGTGCCAGGCCCAGTCGGCGGCGGCGCGCTCCTGGTCTTCCAGTGCCCGGTTCAGGCCGCCCTCCAGTTTCCACTCGCCGTTGACCCGGCCGAGCAGGCAGATATCCAGCCCTTCCCAGCCGCCCAGTTGCTGCACGGCGGCGGCCATCACCGCCTGGCGGTCGGTGGCGGCGGTCAGTTTGCGCGACAGTTCGAGCATCTGGCTGGTCTCTTCCTGCGTCTCGCGCAGCGCCTGCAACTGCCGGCGCGGGCGCGCGGCGAGGTTGCCGGTAAGGCCGGCCATGAGCAGGAAGAACAACAGCGTCAGCACGTCTTCTTCGCGCTGGATGGAGAAGGAGAAATGCGGCGGGATGAACAGGAAGTCGTAGGCCAGGAACGACAGCACCGCGCAGCCCAGCGCCGGGCCGAGGCTGCTGCGCACCGCCACCAGCAGCACGGCGGCAAGGAACACCAGGGAGATGTTCGGCAGCTCCAGCACGCTGGCCACCGCCCAGGCCAGGGCACTGGCGCAGCCGGCCGCCAGCGCGGCGAGCAGGTAGTTGCCCCAGGGCCAGGGCGTTTGCAGGCGGGCTTTGGGCGGTGCAAGGTCGGCCTCGCTGTCGAGTACGCTGATTTCCAGCCCATCGCCCAGGCGCAGTAGCCTCGCCGCCAGGCCCCCGCCGAACAGCCGGCGATACCAGCGCTGCCGCGAACGGCCAACCAGCAGCAAGGTGGCGCGGCGCTCCTTGGCGTGTTCGACCAGGGTGCGCGCCACTTCGCCGCCGCGCAGCGAAGAGTCGCGCATGCAATTGCAGAACGCCCAGCAACAGGCCGAGCGCCTGGGCGGCGA
>NZ_JBGLYK010000456.1:0-890 GCF_047304025.1 Pseudomonas sp. Pseusp97
CCGCAGCAACGCTCACCGCCCCCGCAGTGGCAAGCGCATCGCCGCCGTGGCGGCCGGTGTGCTGGTCGCCATCGGCGCGATCTGGTCGGCCGGCTGGTCTGCCGGGCTGCTGCCGTCGCGTGTCGGCTACTACGCCGCGCAGCCTGGCGCACGCGAGGTGGAACTGGCCGATGGCTCGAAAGTCGAGCTCAACAGCAACTCGCAACTGATCTTTGCCGACTTCCGCGACCGCCGCAGTACCTGGCTGAAGAGCGGCGGCGAAGCGTACTTCCGGGTGGCCCACGACACGCTGCAGCCCTTCTCGGTCCACACCGACAACGGCAGCGTGCGAGTCACCGGTACGCGCTTCAATGTCTGGACCGACTCGCAGCAGATGCTGGTCACTCTGCTCGAAGGCTCGGTGGTGGTCAGCCCGCCCGACAACGTCGACGGCAACAGCGCCCAGCTCACGCCGGGCATGCAGGCGCGCTACCTGAAGGGTAGCCAGCGGATCGAACTGGCACAGGTCGCGCCGGCCGGTGCCATTGCCTGGACCGAGGGCAAGCTGGTGATCGACGACCTGACGCTGCAGGCGGCCCTGCCGCTGATCAATCGCTACCTCAGGCAGCCCGTATTCCTTGACGACGCCACCGCAGCCGCCATGCGCATCGGCGGCATCTACCGCACCGACGACCTGCAGGCGCTGGTGGATTCGCTGCCCAGGGTGCTGCCGGTGGAACTGCGCAAGGACAACCAGGGGCGCACCGTCCTCGCCAGCCTTACGCGCAGCTCTAGGGCGCGTCGGGCATCCGGGAAACTGGCGTGCCATGCGGGTTCGCGAGCAAGCTCGCTCCTGCAGCCCACCCTGACTTCGGAATGCTCTTCGTAGGAGCGAGCTTGCTCGCGAATTC
>NZ_JBGLYK010000457.1:0-877 GCF_047304025.1 Pseudomonas sp. Pseusp97
GTTGCTGCACTTCGGGCTTGGGCGGCAGGGTAACGACGCTCACCTGCATGGCCTTGGGCATTTCGCCCGCGCCCAGATTCAATTCGGCCGGAGTGGGCATCACCCAGACCAGCGCGGCGACGATGGCCACGTGCATGGCGATCGCCAGGCCGGAAGACTTCCACCAGCCTCCGGGGGGCGGCGGCTGTTCGCCGTCGTCCACGCCTTCGACCGGCGCGGCATAGGGAATCAGGACCTCTTCGGGAACCACTTCCTCGTCGCGGCGAGGGCCGGCGCAACTGATCAGTCGCAGGTTGGCCTCATTGGCGCGCTGGGCGTTCACGCTGGGCAAATGGACGCCGTCATCCGCCGTGGCGGAAGTGAACAGCTGTTCCTCAGCGTCCACGGCGGGACTGGCGTCCGCCGCTTTGCGCGGTTGGGGTAACGACATGAGAAAGCCTGCGGGAAGAGTTCACGAAGCAATATCTTCTGATAATTATTATCATTCACTCGCTCCGGGAGGGCAACCTTATCTGTCAGATGGGGGCGATGGCGCAGCGCAAAAGGCTCTCCTGCAGGGCCTGGGGGTCCAGCTCGGCGGCCAGGATCAGCTCTATCCGGCTATCCTTGCGCCAGGCGCTGGGCGTCCAGGGCGCCGGAGCGACGGTGCGGTTGCAGGCCAGCCAGGCGTCCTCGGTGCGCAGCACCGCCTTGGCCCGCAGCAGGCCGGGCAGCCCGGCCAGCCAGGCGTCCAGATCGGCCGTGCGGAAACGCCAGTCACGGTGGAAGCGCCAGCCAACCGCCTGTCGCCCCTCTTCGACGCGCGCCTGGCGCAGCGGCGATTCACGGCGCAACAGCATCGCCGGTTCTGCGGACGAAGCGCCCTGCGGCAAATCAG
>NZ_JBGLYK010000458.1:0-844 GCF_047304025.1 Pseudomonas sp. Pseusp97
GATCAGCAGGCCGCGCACCGGCCAGCGCAGCGTGCCGGAAATCGTCTGGGCGCTGCTGTTCGTCCGCGCCGTGGGCCTGGGCCCCACCGCTGGCGTACTGGCGATCGCCATCACCTACGGTGGCATGCTCGGCAAGGTCTACGCGGAAATCTTCGAATCGGTGGACCCGCGCCCCACCCGCGCGCTACTGCTGGGTGGCGGTTCGCGGCTGCAGGCCTTCGCCTACGGCGTGCTGCCCTCGGCCGCGCCGGAACTGATTTCGTACACCGTCTACCGCTGGGAATGCGCGATCCGCGCCTCCGTGGTGATGGGCTTCGTCGGCGCCGGCGGGCTCGGCCAGCAGATCGACCTGTCGCTGCGCATGTTCGCCGGCGGCGAGGTGGCGAGCATCCTGCTGACCTTCCTGGTGCTGGTGCTGGGCGCCGACCTGCTCAGCCGCTTCCTGCGCGGGAGGCTCGAATGAGCGGCCTGCTGCGCAGCCTGGGCTGGCTGCTGCTGATCCTGCTCGCCGTCGGCGCGTCCTTCGCCTACCTGGAGATGGATACCGGCGGGCTGTTCGACGCGCGCGGCCTCGGCCAGATGCTCGACTACGGCCGCGATTTCCTCTCTCCGGACCTGAGCGCCACGCACCTCGCGGCAGTCGGACGCGGCGCCCTGGAAACCCTGGCCATGTCCGCCATCGGCACCCTGCTCGCCGCGCTGCTGGGCATGCTGCTGGCGCTCCCGGCAGCCGGGCGCTTCGGACGCATCGCGCAGAGTCTGTCGCGGCTGCTGCTCAACGCCCTGCGTGCGGTGCCGGAGCTGGTCTGGGGCGCGCTGATGGTGCTGGCCGCCGGGCTCGGCC
>NZ_JBGLYK010000459.1:0-812 GCF_047304025.1 Pseudomonas sp. Pseusp97
CACCGGCGCCCGCGAGCTGCTGCTGCCCTTCCCCGGCTGGACGCTGCCCGGTGTCACCGGCGCGGGCGGCCTGCAGGCGCTGATCAAAGGCGGCGTACCGGTCGATGGCCAGCGTGTGGTGATCGCCGGCAGCGGCCCACTGCTGCTCGCCAGCGCCGCCACCGCCCGCGCCAATGGCGCGAAGATCCTGCGCATCGCCGAACAGGCATCCTGGCCGACCCTTGCGCGTTTCGCCCTGAAGCTGCCGCGCTGGCCGAACAAGCTGCTGCAGTCCTTCGGCCTGTACGATCCGGCCTACCGCGCCGACAGCCATGTGGTCGCCGCCCTGGGTAGCGATCACCTGGAAGGCGTACGAATCAGCCAGGGCGGCAAGCTGAAGGAAATCGCCTGCGACCGGTTGACCTGCGGCTTCGGCCTGATCCCCAACGTGCAGCTCGGCCAGGCGCTGGGTTGCACGGTGGAGGACGGCGCGATCCGTGTGGATGCCTGGCAGGCGAGCAGCCGCGACGGGGTCTACGCGGCGGGCGAATGCACTGGTTTCGGCGGTTCGGAGAAGGCGCTGGTGGAGGGCCGCATCGCCGGCCACGCCGCGGTGGGTGAACACGACCGCGCCCGCGAACTCTGGCCGCAGCGCCAGCGCTGGCTGGGCTTCGCCGCAGCACTCAAACGCGACTTCACCCTCGACCCGCGGCTGAACCTGCTGGCCCAGCCGGACACCCTGGTCTGCCGCTGCGAAGACGTGCCTTATTCGGCGCTGGCTGGCAAGCCGGACTGGACCGCCGCCAAGCTCGCCAGCCGCTGCGGCATGGGCG
>NZ_JBGLYK010000045.1:0-30273 GCF_047304025.1 Pseudomonas sp. Pseusp97
CGGTCCCGCCGGCCTCGCCGCCGCCCTGGCCGCCTCGCGCAGCGGCGCGCGGGTGATTCTCGCCGACGAACAGGAAGAGTTCGGCGGCAGCCTGCTCGACACCCGCGAGACCCTCGACGGCAAGCCGGCCGAGGAGTGGGTGGCGAAGGTCATCGCCGAACTGCAAGGCAACCCGGACGTGGTCCTGCTGCCGCGCTCCACCGTCAACAGCTACCACGACCACAACTTCCTCACCATCCACGAGCGCCGCACCGATCATATCGGCGAGACCGCTCCGCTGGGCCAGGTGCGCATGCGTGTACACCGCGTCCGTGCCAATCGCGTGGTGCTCGCCGCCGGCGCCCACGAGCGCCCGCTGGTCTACGCGAACAACGACGTGCCGGGCAACATGCTCGCCGGCGCCGTCTCCACCTATGTACGCCGCTACGGCGTGGCACCGGGCAAGAAGCTGGTGCTGTCCACCAACAACGACTACGCCTACCGCGTCGCCCTGGACTGGCAGGAAGCCGGTCTGCAGGTGGTCGCCATCGCCGACGCCCGCCCCAACCCGCGTGGCGAATGGGTCGAGGAAGCGCGCAAGCGCGGCATGCGCGTCATCACCGGCAGCGCCGTGATCGAGGCACGCGGCAGCAAGCGCGTGAGCGGTGCGAAGGTCGCCTCCATCGACACCTTCCGCCACAAGGTCAACGCGCCCGGTGAGTGGCTGGATTGCGACCTCATCGCCAGCTCCGGCGGCTACAGCCCGGTGGTACACCTGGCTTCGCACCTGGGCGGAAAGCCGGAATGGCGCGAGGACATCCTCGCCTTCGTTCCCGGCCTGGCCTTCCAGAAGCGCCTCTGCGCCGGCGCGGTGAACGGCGTGTTCCGTCTCGCCGATGCCCTGGCCGACGGCTACCAGGCCGGCAGCCAGGCCGCTGTCGACGGCGGCTTCAAGTCCGTCGCAGGCGAACTGCCGGTAGTTGCCGAGCGCGCCGAGGACGCCACCCTGGCGCTGTTCCAGGTGCCCCACGAGAAGTCCACCGCCCGCGCACCCAAGCAGTTCGTCGACACCCAGAACGACGTCACCGCCGCCGCCATCGAACTGGCCTGCCGCGAGGGCTTCGAGTCCATCGAGCACGTCAAGCGCTACACCGCGCTGGGCTTCGGCACCGACCAGGGCAAGCTGGGCAACATCAACGGCCTGGCCATCGCCGCCCGGGCCCAGGGCAAGAGCATCGCCGACACCGGCACCACCATGTTCCGCCCGAACTACACCCCGGTGACCTTCGGCGCCGTCGCCGGCCGTCACTGCGGCCACCTGTTCGAACCGGTGCGCTTCACCGCCCTGCACGCCTGGCACGTGAAGAACGGCGCCGAGTTCGAGGACGTCGGCCAGTGGAAGCGCCCGTGGTACTTCCCCAAGCGCGGCGAAGACATGCACGCCGCCGTGGCCCGCGAGTGCCGCGCCGTGCGTGAGTCGGTCGGCCTGCTGGACGCCTCCACCCTGGGCAAGATCGACATCCAGGGCCCGGACGCCCGCGAGTTCCTCAACCGCGTCTACACCAACGCCTGGACCAAGCTGGACGTGGGCAAGGCCCGCTACGGCCTGATGTGCAAGGAAGACGGCATGGTCTTCGACGACGGCGTGACCGCCTGCCTGGCCGACAACCACTTCGTCATGACCACCACCACCGGTGGCGCCGCGCGCGTCATGGAATGGCTGGAGCTGTACCACCAGACCGAATGGCCGGAGCTGAAGGTGTACTTCACCTCGGTCACCGACCACTGGGCCACCCTCACCCTGTCCGGCCCCAACAGCCGCAAGCTGCTGGCCGAGGTCACCGACATCGACCTGGACAAGGACGCCTTCCCCTTCATGACCTGGAAGGAAGGCAAGGTCGCCGGCGTACCGGCGCGGGTGTTCCGCATCTCCTTCACCGGCGAGCTGTCGTACGAGGTGAACATCCAGGCCAACTACGCCATGGGTGTGCTGGAGGCCATAGTCGCCGCCGGCGCCAAGTACAACCTGACGCCGTACGGCACCGAGACCATGCACGTCCTGCGCGCCGAGAAGGGCTTCATCATCGTCGGCCAGGACACCGATGCCTCGGTCACCCCGGACGACCTGAACATGGGTTGGGCGGTGGGTCGCACCAAGCCGTTCTCCTGGATCGGCTGGCGCGGCATGAACCGCGCCGACTGCCAGCGCGAGGACCGCAAGCAACTGGTCGGCCTCAAGCCGACCAACCCGATGGACCTGCTGCCCGAGGGCGCGCAGCTGCTGTTCACCCCCCAGCACACCATTCCCGCGACCATGGTCGGCCACGTCACCTCCAGCTACATGAGCAGCACCCTGGGCTACAGCTTCGCCCTGGCGGTGGTGAAGGGCGGCATCAAGCGCCTGGGCGAGAAAGTCTATGCCCCGCTGCCGGATGGCCGGGTGATCGAGGCGGAAATCTGCAGCTCGGTGTTCTACGACCCGAAAGGCGAACGGCAGAACGTGGATTGATCGGAGTGGGGTTCGCCCCTCTCCCCCGCCCTCTCCCTGAAGGGAGAGGGAGTGACTGAAGCTCCCGGATGGCACGGTGCATAAGGTGCACTCGGACATCCCCTGTCCCTTCAGGGAGAGGGTTAGGGAGAGGGCAGACAGGCTTCCAGGGCGCACGACGCCCCAAGGTGAATACGAATGAGCAAAGCCAATCTCTACCAGCAACGTCCCGCAGACGGCATCCAGGCCGAATCGCCCCTGCACCACGCCGAGCTGGACAAGCTCGCCGCGCGCAAGGTGGCCAACGCCGGCGTGACCCTGCGCGAGAAGAAATTCCTCGGCCACCTGACCCTGCGTGGCGACGCCCACGACCCGGCCTTCGCCGGCGGCGTGCACAAGGCCCTGGGGCTGGAGCTGCCGGTGGCGCTGACCCTGGTAGCCAAAGGCGACACCTCGCTGCAATGGCTCGGCCCGGACGAGTGGCTGCTGATCGTCCCCGGCGGCGAGGAGTTCGCCGTCGAGCAGCGCCTGCGCGAAGCGCTGGGCGAAGAGCTGCACTACTCGGTGGTCAATGTCAGCGGCGGCCAGACCCTGCTGGAGCTGGAAGGCGCCAAGGTCCGCGAAGTGCTGATGAAGTCCACCGGCTACGACGTGCACCCGAGCAACTTCCCGGTGGGCAAGGCGGTGGGCACGAACTTCGCCAAGTCCCAGCTGGTGATCCGCCATACCGGCGAGCACACCTGGGAGCTGGTGGTGCGCCGCAGCTTCTCCGACTACTTCTGGCTGTGGCTGCAGGACTCCTGCGCCGAGTACGGCCTGCAGGTGGCGGCGTAACAGGCGTCGATTCCCCCCGTCGCACCGGCGGGGGGAAATCCTTCGGAGTCAGACCATGAGCCGCACCCCCGAAACCTGGATCCTCACCGCCGACAGCCCGAGCCTGCTGGGCACGGTGGACGTGGTCACGCGCTACCTGTTCGAGCAGCGCTGCTACGTCACCGAGCACCATTCGTTCGATGACCGCCTGGCGCAGCGCTTCTTCATCCGCATCGAATTCCGCGCCGGCGACGGCTTCGACGAAGCGGCCTTCCGCGCCGGCCTCGCCGAGCGCGTCGCGCCCTTCCAGATGAATGTCGAACTGACCCCGCCGGGCTACCGCAGCAAGGTGGTGATCATGGTCTCCAAGGCCGACCACTGCCTGAACGACCTGCTCTACCGCCAGCGCATCGGCCAGCTGCCGATGGACGTGGTGGCAGTGGTCTCCAACCACCCGGACCTCGAACCGCTGGCGCGCTGGCACGGCATCCCCTACCACCACTTCGCCCTCGACCCCAACGACAAGGGCGCACAGGAGGCGAAGGTCTGGCAGGTGATCGAGGAGACCGGCGCCGAACTGGTGATCCTCGCCCGCTACATGCAGGTGCTGTCCCCCGAACTGTGCCGCCGCCTGGACGGGTGGGCGATCAACATCCACCACTCGCTGCTGCCCGGCTTCAAGGGCGCCAAGCCCTACCACCAGGCCTACCAGAAGGGCGTGAAGCTGGTCGGCGCCACGGCCCACTACATCAACAACGACCTCGACGAGGGCCCGATCATCGCCCAGGGCGTCGAGCCCGTGGACCACTCCCACTACCCCGAGGACCTGATCGCCAAGGGCCGCGACGTGGAGTGCCTGACCCTGGCCAAGGCCGTGGGCTACCACATCGAGAAACGCGTCTTCCTGAATGCCAACCGGACGGTGGTGCTGTAACGGCACCGCTCCTGTAGGGCGCATAACGCCGCAGGCGTTATCCGCCATGACACTTCGAACGGCGGATGGATGGAGCTCATCCGCCCTGCGTTTCCACCTGGACTGTGGCGTTCGCGGTAAAGCGCCCTCTCCCCAGCCCTCTCCCTGAAGGGAGAGGGGGCAAGAGCAGTGCGGAGTCTCCGGCTGACACGGCGCTCCCTCCACACACGAACATCCCCTCTCCCGCTTGCGGGAGAGGGTTAGGGAGAGGGGCTTTTGAAAGCACCCGCTCCCAACCACCGAGCAACACCGACAGACCCGCCGGCTGCCAGCAGTACGTACCGGCCCTGTCGCGCAACACACGACATCCCAGTGCAAAACCGCGAGCCGCAAGGCCCGTCTTTGTACCCACAAACACAATGAGGAATGCGTATGTCTGGCAATCGTGGTGTGGTTTATCTCGGCCCGGGCAAGGTCGAAGTACAGAACATCCCCTATCCGAAGATGCAGGACCCGCAGGGCAAGCAGATCGACCATGGGGTGATCCTTCGAGTCGTTTCCACCAACATCTGCGGCTCCGACCAGCACATGGTGCGCGGCCGTACCACCGCGCCCGAAGGCCTGGTGCTGGGCCACGAGATCACCGGCGAGGTGGTGGAGATCGGCCGTGGCGTGGAAACCATGAAGATCGGCGACCTGGTCTCGGTGCCGTTCAACGTCGCCTGTGGCCACTGCCGTACCTGCAAGGAGCAGCACACCGGCGTCTGCCTGACGGTCAACCCGGCTCGCGCCGGCGGCGCCTACGGCTACGTCGACATGGGCGGCTGGGTCGGTGGCCAGGCCGAGTACGTGATGGTCCCCTACGCCGACTTCAACCTGCTGCGCCTGCCCAACCGCGACGCGGCGATGGAGAAGATCCGCGACCTGACCTGCCTCTCCGACATCCTCCCCACCGGCTACCACGGCGCGGTGACGGCCGGCGTCGGTCCGGGCAGCACCGTCTACATCGCCGGTGCCGGTCCGGTCGGCCTCGCCGCCGCCGCTTCGGCCCGCCTGCTGGGCGCCGCCGTAGTCATAGTCGGTGACGTCAACCCGACCCGCCTGGCGCACGCCAAGGCGCAGGGCTTCGAGATCGCCGACCTGTCCAAGGACACCCCGCTGCACGAGCAGATCGCCGACCTGCTGGGCGAGCCGGAAGTGGACTGCGCGGTCGATGCGGTCGGCTTCGAAGCCCGTGGCCACGGTCATTCGGGCTCGCAGCACGAGGCTCCGGCCACCGTGCTGAACTCGCTGATGGGCGTGGTGCGGGTCGCCGGCAAGATCGGCATTCCGGGCCTGTACGTCACCGAGGACCCGGGCGCGGTGGACGCGGCTGCCAAGCAGGGCTCGCTGAGCATCCGCTTCGGCCTGGGCTGGGCCAAGTCGCACAGCTTCCACACCGGCCAGACCCCGGTGATGAAGTACAACCGCCAGCTGATGCAGGCGATCATGTGGGACCGCATCAAGATCGCCGACGTCGTCGGGGTGGAAGTCATCACCCTGGACGACGCGCCCAAGGGCTACGGCGAGTTCGATGCCGGCGTGCCGAAGAAATTCGTCATCGACCCGCACAACCTGTTCCGCGCCGCCTGACGGCGCACTTGAACCCCCGGCCGCGGCTCCACTTCCGCGGCCGTCTCTCCAGGGAGCCGCAAGGCTCCCTTTTTTTGCCTTCGCGTTGGCACCGCTTCACCTGTAGGAGCGAGCTTGCTCGCGAACCCGCCCAACGCAGGCGCAACCGGGGGTATCCGTTCGCGAGCAAGCTCGCTCCTACACAGGACCCGCGCCCCACCGCTCCTACGAGGGCCGCGCCTTCCGCAGACGGACTCCGAGATCACCTCGTAGGATGGCGTGGAGCGCAGCGATACCCATGCGGAGGGTGCCGAGAATTGATGGGTATCGCTTCGCTCCACGCCATCCTACAAATGCGATCCGCCGCGATGTCTCTGACTCAGCCGAGCAGCTTCGCCGCCATCCGCTGCAGCGCCTGGCGCTGGAAGGCGCGGAAGTCCGCGTCGGGTTGCTGGCCTTCAAGCATCGGCAGGAAGGGATCGACCACTTCGGTGCGCACGCCGGCCATTTCCTCGATCACCGCGTGACCGCAGAACGGCACGTAGGCTTCCGCATAGCCGCCTTCGTGCACCACCACCAACCGGCCCTGGCACAGGCGCTCGGCTGCGTCGCGCACGGCGGCGGTCATGAAGCGGAAGGTCTCGCTGTGGGCGAGCATCCGCGCCAGCGGGTCCACGCCGTTGGCGTCGAAGCCGCTGGCGACCACGATCAGCTCGGGCTGGAAGCGCTCCAGCGCCGGCACGATGATCGTCTCCATGGCCGCGCGGTAGGCGTCGTCGCCGCTGCCGGGGTAGAGCGGCACGTTGAGGTTGTAGCCCTTACCCGCGCCCTCTCCGATGTCGTCCACCGCGCCGGTGCCGGTGGGGTAGCAGTCGGCCTGGTGGATCGACAGGGTCAGCACGTCGTCGCGGTTGTAGAAGATCGCCTCGGTGCCGTTGCCGTGGTGCACGTCCCAGTCCAGCACCGCCACGCGCTTGATGCCGTGGCGCGCCTTGGCCGTCTCCACCGCCACGGCGATGTTCGCCAGGTAGCAGAAGCCCATGCCACGATCCGGCAGGCAGTGATGGCCCGGCGGACGGGACAGCGCGTAGGCGTTGTCCAGCTCGCCGCGCAGCACCGCATCCACCGCAGCGATGGTCAGGCCGGCGGACTGCCGGGCGATGTCGTAGGTGCCATGGCTGACCATGGTTTCCTCGCCCATGTCGCCATGGCCGACTTCGCTGTAGGCCTTGAAGCGCTCCAGGTAGCTGGCCGGATGCACGCGCAGCAGGTCTTCCTCACTGGCCAGCGGCGCGCTGGACAGGTGCAGCTGGCTGCTCAGCCCGGAGACGTCCATCAGGCTTTTCAGCCGGCGCTTGCTCTCCGGCGACTCGGCGTGGCCGCCGCCCACCGGCGGCTGCAACCAGCCACCGACGGGAAGGATCAGCGCATGCAGCCCGGTCGCGTGCCAGAAGCAGCGCTCGTCGAAGAAGAACCCGGTGCGACGGCTCATGCGCGAGCCGCCTTCAGCGCGCGCTGGCGCTTGCGGCTGAACAGCCAGTACACCGGCGAGACCACGCCCAGGCCGACGACCCAGGAAATGTCCGCGCCGTTCATGGCCTGCGCGGCGGCGCCGGTGTAGAGCGCGGTGGACATGAACGGAACCTGCACCAGGATGCCGAGGATGTAGCAGTTCACCGCGGTCCAGTTGAAGGTGCCGTAGATGCCGCCGTCACGCCGGAAGAACGACAGCACGTCGTATTCGCCGTGGGCCACCAGGTAGTAGTCGACCAGGTTGATCGCGCTCCAGGGCACCAGCACGTAAAGCAGCAGCAGGATGAAGTTGGTGTAGTTGGCCATGAAGTTGTCCTGGCCGAGCAGGGCGATGGCCAGCGAACCGCCGAACAGCGCCAGGGCGATCACCGTGCGCCAGCCAGCCTTGGCCGACCAGGCGGGAATCAGCGTCTGGCCGACAGTGATGGCCGAGAGGGTGCCGCAGTACAGGTTCATCGAGTTGGTGGCGGCGATGCCGATGGAGAACACCGCGACCATGATGGCGCTGAAGCCGCCGGTCATCTCGATCAGGCCGGCGATGACGTCGCCCTCGCCCACCGACAGGCCGACCAGCACGCCCAGCAGCATCGGCAGGATCGAGCCCAGGCAACAGCCCCAGTAGCTCGACCAGAACGCGGTGCGCGCGCCGGTGCCCTGCGGCATGTAGCGCGAGTAGTCGGAGACGTAGGGCGCATACGCCAGTTGCCACAGCGCGGCGATGGACAGCGCGCCGAGGAAGCCGGGGATGTTGTTCTCGTTGCGCTGCAGCAGGTCCGCCGGCAGGCCGTGGACGAACACCAGCCAGACGAAGCTGACCAGCAGCACCGCGCCGGACAGCCAGGACATCACGCGGGTGTAGCCGTGGATCAGGCGGTAGCCGAACACCGTGGCGATCACGCTGATCGCGCCCACCAGCAGGATGCCGGTGTTGGTGCCGATCACCTCGAAGCGCGCATGCAACGCCTGGCCGCCGAGGACCAGGTTGGAGGCGAAGAAGCCCAGGTACATGATCACCACCAGGGCGACCACCAGCAGCGAGCCGAACGAGCCGAACTGGCCACGGGTCTGCACCATCTGCGGCACGCCCAGCTGCGGGCCCTGGGCCGAGTGCAGCGCCATGAACACCCCACCCACCAGGTTGCCGAGCACCAGCGCCAGCACGGCGGCGAAGAACGGCAGCTTGAACACGGTGACCGCCAGAGCGCCGGTGACCACCGTCAGCAACATGATGTTGCTGCCGAACCAGATGGTGAAGAGGTCGCGGGCGCGGCCGTGTCGTTCGTGTGCGGCGATGGGCTGGATGGTGCTCAGCTCCAGCGTCGTCGCCTGGTTTTGCGTCGTTGTCATTGTGTTTCTCACGCGTCGTTGGCAAGGCAGGCCCGGCGCGGACGCCGGGCGTGGATCAGGAAAGGATCAGCGGGCAGCCCAGGCGTTGAAGCGCTGTTCGAGCTCTTCGCCGTGGTCGACCCAGAAGGCTGCGTCCACCGAGCGGGCGCCTTCGAGGTTGGCCGGCGCGGTGGGCAGCGCATCGCGCACGTCCGCCGGCAGCAGGTCCAGCGTGCCCTTGTGCACCGGGCCGTAGGGGATGTTCTCGGAGAAGGTCTTCTGGGTTTGCGGCTGGCTGGCGAAGGCGATGAACTTCTCGGCCAGCGCCTTGTTCGGCGTGCCTTTCACCACGGCCCAGTATTCCGGGTCATACAGGCTGCCCGGCCAGACGATGCCCAGCTTCACGCCTTCCTTCTGTGCGGCGGCGATGCGGCCGTTGTACGCGGCGCTCATCACCACATCACCGGCGGCCAGCCACTGCGGCGGCTGCGCGCCAGCTTCCCACCACTGGATGTTGCCCTTGAGCTGGTCGAGCTTGGCGAAGGCGCGATCGACGCCTTCCTGGGTACCGAGCACCTTGTAGAGATCTTCCTGCTTCACGCCGTCGGCCAGCAGGGCGATTTCCAGCGTGTACTTGGCGCCCTTGCGCAGGCCGCGCTTGCCGGGGTATTCGGCGGTGTTCCAGAAGTCGGCCCAGGACTGCGGGGCCTTGGCGACCTTGGCGCCGTTGTAGGCCATGACCATGGACCAGACGTAGGTGGCCACGCCGCACTCGCTCAGGGTGCCGGGGACGAAGTTCTTCTCGTCGCCGATGGCCGCCGGGTCGATGCGTTCGAACAGGCCTTCCTCGCAGCCGCGCAGCAGCTCGGGGCTCTCCACCTCGACCACGTCCCAGGTGACCTTGCCGACGTCGACCATGGCCTTCACCTTGGCCATTTCGCCGTTGTACTCGCCGGCGACGATCTTGCCGGCGCCGCTGGCCTCGAAGGGCTTGAAGTAGGCCTGCTCCTGGGCCGCCTTGGTGGCGCCGCCGAAGGAGATGACGGTGATGCTTTGGGACTGTGCATGAGCACTGCCGACAGCGGCAGCGAGGGCACAGGTGATGGAGATGCGCGTAAGCAAGGACACTTTCATGGAACGACTCCCACAGCCGGATTGGCGTTGTTGTGTTGCTGGGCAGTACCCCCGGCCAGAAGCCGGGCAAAAGGGTTCCATCGCGCGGGCGTCTTCGCGCTCGCGGCGTTGTTGTTGGGTATTTCAGCTCTTCGCAGGAGCGAGCTTGCTCGGGAACAATTGGCGCTAGCGGGTTCCCTCTCCCCCCGCCCTCTCCCTGAAGGGAGAGGGAGCTATCCGAGCCGGCTGACACCACGGCATCAGCCTGCGCCGATCCAGTCCCCTCTCCCTTCAGGGAGAGGGTTAGGGAGAGGGGCTCTTGCCGAGCTCCGCGTCACCGTTCGCGAGCAAGCTCGCTCCTACAAAAAAAGCGGAAGCGCGTGCCGTTACAGCACGCCGATTTCCTGGGCCGTGCGGTCTACCGCGCGGCGGGTCTTGTCGACCAGTTCGTCGATCTCGGCACGGCCGGCGACCAGCGCCGGGGCCATGATCATGCGGCCGAGGGTGGAACGGATGATCACGCCCTCCTCGAAGCCGATGGTGCGGCAGCGCCAGGCGATGTCGTTCTCGTTGTCGAAGCGCTTGCGGGTGGCCTTGTCCTCGACGAACTGCAGCGCGGCGACGAAGCCGGCGCCCTGGATGTCGCCCACCAGCGGGTGGTTGCCGAAGACTTCGCGCAGGCACTGCTGCAGGTACGGGCCGGTGTCGTTCTTCACCGCATTCACCCAGCCCTCGTCACGCAGCGCGCGCAGGTTGGCCACCGCCACCGCTGCCGCCACCGGGTGGCCGGAGTAGGTCAGGCCGTGGGCGAACACGCCGCCCTCTTCCACCAGCGCCTGGGCGATGCGCTTGCTCAGCACCAGGCCGCCCATGGGGATGTAGCCAGAGGTCAGGCCCTTGGCGATGGACAGGGTGTCCGGCTGGAAGCCGAAGTGCTGGTGGGCGAACCACTCGCCGGTACGGCCGAAGCCGCCGATCACTTCGTCCGCGCACAGCAGCACGTCGTACTGACGGCAGATGCGCTGGATTTCCGGCCAGTAGCTTTCCGGTGGGAAGATCATGCCGCCGGCGCCCTGGAAGGGTTCGGCGATGAAGCCGGCGACGTTGTCGGCCCCCAGCTCGAGGATCTTCTCTTCCAGCTGCAGGGCGCAGCGACGGCCGAACTCGGCCGGGGTCAGGTCACCGCCGGCGGCGAAGAAGTAGGGTTCGTCGATGTGCGCGATGTCCGGGATCAGGCCGCCCATCTCGTGCATGAATTTCATGCCGCCCAGCGCGGTAGCCGCCAGGGTGGAGCCGTGGTAGCCGTTCCAGCGGCCGATCATGATCTTCTTCTGCGGCTTGCCTTCGATCTGCCAGAAGCGGCGCACGGTGCGGATCAGCACCTCGTTGGCCTCGGAGCCGGAGTTGGTGTAGATCGCGTGGCTGTAGTGGTCGGGCAGCAGGCTGAAGAGCGTCTCGGACAGTTCGATCACCGCCGGGTGGGTGGTGTGGAAGAACATGTTGTAGTAGGGCAGCTCGTCCAGCTGGGCGGCGGCGGCGGCGGTCAGGTCCTTGCGGCCATAGCCCAGGTTGGTGCACCACAGGCCGGACATGCCGTCCAGGTAGCGATTGCCGTCGTTGTCCCAGAGGTGCAGGCCTTCGCCACGCACCATCACGCGCGGGCCTTCGGCGTTCAGCGCCTTCTGGTCGAGAAAGGCATGGATGTGGTGCGCGGCGTCCGCTTTCTGGTAGTCGCGGGTATCACGTGGCGCGCGGGTCTTGTCGGTCATCGACTTTTCTCCTCTATCCCTCGGCGGTGCTCCGGCAGCCGGCCTGAGGGGTCTTCAGGGGATCGAGGGCGACGGACTTACCTGGGCAGTCTCACCGGCCGTCTCGAACGGTTCGGTTAGGAATTCGCGTGTTGCTCAGGCGTCGGGCTCGCCCCGGCGGCCTGTCCTACATCAGTCGCGCAGCTGGAACCAGGTGGTCTTGAGCTGCGTATATTTATCGAAGGAATGCAGCGAGAGGTCGCGGCCGAAGCCGGACTGCTTGCCGCCGCCGAACGGAATCGCCGGGTCCAGCGCGTCCACGGTGTTCACCGACACGGTGCCCGCGTTCAGCTTGCGCGCCACGCGGTGGGCGCGGTGCAGGTCGTCGCTCCACAGGGAAGCGGCGAGACCATAGATGCTGTCGTTGGCCAGGCGCACGGCTTCTTCTTCACTGTCGAAGGGGATGACTGCAAGCACCGGGCCGAACACTTCGTCGCGGGCCAGGGACTGCTGTGGGCGCACGCCGGTGAAGATGGTCGGCTCGATGAAGTTGTCCGAGCCGTTGAAGCTCAGCTGGCGACCACCGCAGGCCAGCGTCGCGCCGTCGCCCTGGGCGCGCTCGATGCAGGCCATGATGCCGGCGGTCTGCTTGTTGTCGACGATGGAGCCGGCGCGGCTGGCCGGGTCCAGCGGGTCGCCCGGGGCCCAGTCGCGGGCCTTGGCGATCAGGCGTTCGACGAACTCGTCGTGGATCGAACGCTCCACCAGCAGACGCGAGTTGGCCGAGCAGACTTCACCCTGGTTGAAGAAGATGCCGAAGGCGGCCTTCTCGGCGGCCAGGTCGAGATCGCGGCAGTCGGCGAACACCAGGTTCGGGCTCTTGCCGCCGCATTCCAGCCAGACCTGCTTGAGGTTGGACTGCGCGGAATACTGCATGAAGTACTTGCCGACCTGGGTCGAACCGGTGAACACCAGGGCATCCACGTCCGGGTGCAGGCCCAGCGCCTTGCCGGCGGCCTCGCCCAGGCCCGGCACGACGTTCAGCACGCCTTCGGGGATACCCGCTTCCAGCGCCAGCTCGGCCAGGCGCAGGGCCGAGAACGGCGACTGCTCGGCGGGCTTGAGCACCACGGAGTTGCCGGCGGCCAGCGCGGGCGCCAGCTTCCAGGCGGCCATGTCGAGGGGGAAGTTCCACGGCACCACGGCGCCGATCACGCCCAGCGGCGTGCGGGTAATGGTGGCCAGGGCGTTCTGCGCGGTCGGCGCGACCTGGTCGTAGAGCTTGTCGAGGCTTTCGGCGTACCAGGAGAACACGCCGGCGGCGCCGGGCACGTCGATGTTCCAGGCGTCCATGACCGGCTTGCCCATGTTCAGGGTGTCGAGCAGGGCCAGTTCGTCGCGATTTGCCATCATCAGCTCGGCGAGCTTCTGCAGCACGGCCTTGCGCTCACGCGGCGCCATGCGCGCCCACGGGCCGGTCTCGAAGGCATTACGGGCAACGCGGACAGCAGCGTCGACTTCGGCCGCGCCACAGGCGGCGACATTGGCCAGCAGGCGATTGGTCGCCGGGTCGATGGCGGCGAAGGTCGCGCCATCCTGCGCGGCCACGCGGCGGCCGCCGATCAGCGCGCTGTCGATGAAGGTCTGCCGGGCAGCACGCTGCCGCCAATCGTTGAGCTCGTACACCAGGGCACTCCTGCTTCGCTCGCCCTCGAGGGACGTTGTTGTTCGAATGTGGATTGGATGGTCGCCCAAGGCCTTGCCAAGGAAAATTATTAAATTTGTCTTCGGGATATATGAAAAAGCTGGGCAGCGATGCACCGCCCCGGAGCGCTGCGCGCCATCGCGGTGCGCACCGGCGCACCGCTGCAGGGCCCGTAGTCAGCGGGTCAGCGCTTCATACAACTCGGGGCGACGGCACGCCAGGTAGGGGAAAGTGCCGGCCTGGCGGGCGCGCTGCTGCGGGTCGAGATCGACGATCAGCAGACTCTCCGCGGGCCCGGCGGCAGCCAGGCATTCGCCATCCGGCGCGACGATGCAGGAGCCGCCGAGGAAGGCCAGGCCGTCCTCCACGCCGCAGTGGTTGCAGTAGGCGACGAACAGCTGGTTCTCCACCGCCCGTGCCGGGACTATCACGCCCGGCACCGCGCCGTATTCGGGCGTCAGCGCGGTGGGGATGAGGATCAGCTCGGCGCCGCTCAGCGCGTGGGTACGCACCGCTTCGGGGTATTCCACGTCGAAGCAGATCAGCAGGCCGATGCGCCAGCCGGCGTAGTCGAAAGGTGCTTCCAGCACGTCGCCGGCGCTGAACACCTCGCGCTCCATGGCGCCGAACAGGTGCGCCTTGCGGTAATGGCCCAGGGCGCAGCCGGACGGGCCGATCACCTGCACCGAGTTGTACGGCTTGCCGCCCTGCGGATGGCGCTCGGCGTAGCCATAGGCGATGGCCAGTCCGAAGCGCTGCGCCAGCTCGCCGATGCGCCCGGCCGACGGCCCGTCTGCCGCCTCGGCCAGCTCGTTCATGCGCTGCGGCACGTTGTAGCCGCCCAGCCACAGCTCCGGGCAGAGCAGCAGTTGCGCGCCGCGGCCTGGCGCTCCAGCTGGTCGAGGTTGCCGGCGACATCGCCGGGGAGGCCGCAGGTCTGCCAAAGGGCCATGCGCATGAGCTTTACTCCAGGCTGCGTGTACGGGATTTGCAGGGCGCTTTCACGCACTGCGCTGGAGTATGCCCGCGCCCGGAGGGTCGCAGCAGGCGGCCAAGGCCATGAAAAATGTGGTCCCCGGCGAGGAAAATCTTCGCCATGGGCCGCCCCCGCCGGCCGGCCCAACGCGGTATCTTGTATAAAAAAGCAGCAACGAGGCGTGCAGTGGCTTCCTATACCTTGCGGCAACTGAAGTATTTCGTGACCACCGTGGAATGCGGCAGCGTGGCCGAGGCGTCGCGCAAGCTGTACATCGCGCAGCCATCCATTTCCACGGCGATCAAGGGGCTGGAAGAGAGCTTCGGCGTGCAGCTGTTCATCCGCCACCACGCCCAGGGCGTGTCGCTCACCCCCAGCGGCGCGCGCTTCTACCGCAAGGCGCAGGAACTGCTGCGCATGGCCCACGAGTTCGAGCAGAACGCGCTGGCCGACAACGACGTGGTGGCCGGGCAGATCGACATCGGCTGCTTCGAAACCGTCGCCCCGCTCTACCTGCCGCGCCTGATCTCGGGCTTCCGCGAACGCTACCCCGGCGTGGAAATCCGCATCAGCGACGGCGAGCAGCAGGAGCTGGTGCAGGGCCTGACCGCCGGCCGCTTCGACCTGGCGCTGCTCTACGAGCACGACCTCGACGCCACCATCGCCACCGATCCGCTGATGCCCGCCCAGCGCCCCTACGCGCTGCTGCCGGAGAACCACCGCTTCGCCAAGCAGGACAAGGTTTCCCTGCGCGACCTGGTGCTGGAGCCGATGATCCTGCTGGACGTGCAGCCCAGCCGCACCTACTTCGTGCGCATCTTCGAGGAACTGGGGCTGAACCCGCACATCGCCTTCAGCTCGCCGTCGATCGAGATGGTGCGCGGCATGGTCGGCCAGGGCTTCGGCTTCTCCCTGCTGGTCACCCGCCCGCACTCCGAGTGCACCTACGACGGCAAGAAGGTCGTCACGGTGGACGTTGCCGAAGAGGTCAGCACCTCCGGCCTGGTCGCCGCCTGGCTCAAGCGCGCCCAGCTGACCAAGCCGGCGCAGCTGTTCGTCGACTACGCGCGAGAGGAGCTGAGCGGGAAGCATTGAGGCCGTCTTCGCTTTTTCTGTAGGAGCGAGCTTGCTCGCGAACAAACTTCGGCGCGGTGGCCACCCCCTCTCCCCCGCCCTCTGCATCAACACCCTTTAAAGTCAACCGGCGAGCACTCCAGTTGCAGCGCACGCCGGACAGTCCCCTCTCCCTTCAGGGAGAGGGTTAGGGAGAGGGCAATCGCCCGAGCACCAACCCCCTCCCGTCACTCCCATGCCCCCAACCGGACATCCGGGGTTACAATCTCGCCCCCAATCCGAAACGCCTTCCCGCCCCATGCTCATCTGGAAAGAGCGCGTGCAGCGCCTCATCACCCTCGTCGTCGGCCTGCTGCAGAAGTACCCGCGTGTCATCGCCCTGTTCGGCTTCTGCTCCGGGGTGTTCAGCTTCATCATGGTCGACCGCCACCGCGCCGGCTTCGCCCGCGCCATGGCCATCGTCATGCTGATCAGCTGGATCTGGCTGATGCTGGAGAACCTGTTGACCCAGCGCTTCAAGAGCCGCTTCGGCTGGGAAGTGCCGCCGGGCCTGCTGCGCTACGGAACCCAGCTGATCCACCAGGAAAGCCTGTTCTTCTGCCTGCCGTTCTTCTTCGTCACCACCACCTGGAACAGCGGCCAGGCCCTGTTCACCGGCGTGCTGACCCTCGCCGGACTGGCGGCGATCACCGACCCCATCTACTACAAGTGGCTGTCGGTGCGGCGCTGGACCTTTCTCGGCTACCACACCCTGACGCTGTTCGCGGTGCTGCTCACGGCGCTGCCGATCATCCTCCACCTGAGCACCCCGCAGAGCTACCAGGCGGCGCTGGCCATCGCCGTGCTGCTGTCCTTCCCGAGCCTTGCAGTGACGGTGAAGATCCACAAATGGTGGCGCTGGATCGCCCTGGTCGGCCTGACCCTGTCCATCGGCGCGGTGGGCTGGTTCGCCCGCGCCTGGGTGCCGCCCTCGACCCTGTGGATGACCGAAATGGCGGTGACCGAGAGCTTCGACAACGCCCAGCGCACCCCCGGCGACAGCCTGGAGACGGTCAGCGTCGCGCAGATCAAATCCCAGGGCCTCTACGCCTACACCGCGATCAACGCCCCGCGCGGGCTGAACGAGCGCATCTACCACGCCTGGCGCCTGAACGGCCAGGAAGTGGACCGCATCGCCCTGGACATCAAGGGCGGCCGCGAAGCCGGCTACCGCGCCTGGACGCACAAGCAGAACTTCCCCACCGACCCCAGCGGCGACTGGCAGGTGCAGGTGCTTACGGAAGCGGGCCAGGTGATCGGTACGCTGCGTTTCGAGGTCACGCCGTGACGTCAGGGGCTGCCCCCGTTTCGGCACGACCGCGACGAAGCGTATTCCGCGCAGGTCCGGTGTGCATCCGGGCATCGGCTGCAGCTGGCATTTCGGCGCAAGGAGACTGCGCGAAATACGCTCCGTCCCTTCGGGTTGCGCGGCAAATCACGCCATGCGTCGTTGCGGGACTAGACAAGGGAATGCCATTGCCGTCGTCCCGCGTCTAGCCTGGCGCGATTTGACGCAGCAACGCGGTTCGCGCCGAAACAGGGGCAGCCCCTGGGTGTCCTTGACCCAGAGCGGCGCTTTCCCCTACAAGACCCTCTCCCCAGAACAGAAAGCGCCGAGAGAGTCATGACCAATACTGCCCTGCACCCGTTCGACCGCGCCGTGGCCCTGCAACCCGTCCCCGGCCAGCCCAACCTCTACGAGGGCCACACCAGCCAGGACTACTGGAACATGGTCGGCCCCTTCGGCGGAGTCACCGCCGCGGTCCTGCTGCAGGGCGCGCTGCGCCATCAGCAACTGCTCGGCAGCCCGCTGTCGCTGACGGTGAACTACGCGGCGGCGGTGGTGGCCGGCACCTTCCAGGTCGAAGCCATACCGGTGCGCACCAACCGCTCCACCCAGCACTGGCTGCTGCAACTGACCCAGGCCGATGAGGCCGGCGAGCAGCAGGTCACCACCACCGCCACCCTGGTCACCGCGCTGCGCCGCGAGACCTGGAGCCTGACCGACCTGCCCTTCCCCGACATCGCTCCGCCCAGCGACTTCGAGCCGATGAGCCCCGCCGCCAAGGGCGTGGCCTGGCCGAAACAGTACGAGATGCGCCCGGTTTCCGGCGCCTTCCCCAGCAAATGGGATGGTAGCGGCGAGACCAGCCGCAGCCAGCTCTGGCTGCGCGACGCCCAGGACCGCCCGCTGGATTTCCTCTCCCTGGCGGCGATGAGCGACATCTTCTACCCGCGTATCTGGCTGCGCCGCGCCACGCCGGTGCCGGCCGGCACCGTGTCGATCACCACCTACTTCCACACCGACGCCGCGCAGATGGCCGAAGTCGGCGCGGGCTACCTGCTGGGCGATGCCCGCGCGCAGGAATTCCGCAACGGCTTCTTCGACCAGAGCGCCCAGCTGTGGAGCCAGTCCGGCGCGCTGCTGGCGACCAGCAACCAGGTGGTTTACTACAAGGAGTGAGCCGTCTCGCTTCCCCGTAGGATGGCGTGGAGCGAAGCGATACCCATCAACTTCCCGGCCAGCCCGCGATGGGTATCGCAAGCTCCACCCATCCTACCTTTGCTGTAGCAGCGAGCTTGCTCGCGAACAGGGTCCAGGCGCACACCGAAGTTGGGCGGTTCGCGAGCAAGCTCGCTCCTACGAAAAGCGGCGCAGTGAACGCAGAGCACAAAAAAGCCCGGCACCTGGCCGGGCTTTTTCATGGGCAGGAAGAGGGCTCAGACCTTCTTCACGAACTCCGACTTCAGCTTCATCGCACCGATGCCGTCGATCTTGCAGTCGATGTCGTGGTCGCCGTCCACCAGGCGGATGTTCTTCACCTTGGTGCCGACCTTCACCACCAGGGACGAGCCCTTGACCTTGAGGTCCTTGATCACGGTGACGGTATCGCCGTCCTGCAGCAGGTTGCCAACCGAGTCCTTGATCACACGGGCATCGCCATCGGCCTCGCCCGAGCCATCAGCGGACCACTCGTGGGCGCACTCGGGGCAGACCAGCTGGGCGCCGTCTTCGTAGGTGTATTCGGAGTTGCATTTGGGGCAGGGCGGCAGCTGGCTCACGGCGGTTCTCACAGGGCAAACGGTAAAAAGACCGCAGAGTATATAAGGTTTATCCCGTTTCTGCCCGGCGACGAAGTTGGCCATGCGCCAGCACCGTTACAAAAGCGTAAGAATCCATCGCTATAACAGGCGGCCACTTCGATAAGAAAGGACGCCGGTACCATGTCGCACAAGCCCTCCCCGCTCGCGCTGAGCATCGCCCTGGTGCTGGCGAGCCTCGCCGCCGGAACGACCAACGCCGCTGCGCTCTCCCCCATCATCAGCGACGCGCAGACCAGCAGCCGCACCCTGGCCAACCAGGACAGCCTGACGGTCACCAGCACCGGCAGCCTGGTCACCGGCGGCAAGAGCATTGACCTCAAGGGCGCTGCCACCGGCACGGGTGTGGTCATCGACAATAGCGGCCTGATGCAGTCCACCAGCGGACGCGTGGTCGACACTTCCGGCAGCGACAGCGCCACGCGCTTCTACCGGATCATCAACCGCGAAGGCGGGCGCATCGTCGGCTACGACGACGCCATCCGCATGAACAACCCGTTCAGTGCCGGCAACGTGCTGGTCGACAACGCCGGCAGCATCCTTTCCGCCACCGGCCAGGCGCTGGACTTCGACAAGCTGCAGAGCAACGCCACCGTCACCCTGATCAACCGCGCCAGCGGCGTGATCCACAGCGATGGCAACGATGGCATCCGCCCCGGCGGGAACGCCTCGATCACCAACTACGGCGAGATCAGCAGCTCGGACATGATCACCGCCGACACCAAGAACGACGGCATCGACTTCCAGGGTGCCCCGGGCGGCTACGTGGAAAACCACGGCCTGATCAGCGGCGGCCGCCACGGCATCACCACCGATGTCGGCGCCACCCTGATCAACTACGCCGACGGCGTGATCATCGGCCGCAACGGTTCGGGCTTCGGCTCCGACGGCGACGGCACGGTGATCAACTACGGGCGCATCAGCGGCGCCTACAACGGCCTGGTGCCAAACGGCGACGGCGATGGCGTGGACATCGACTACACCGGCCACGTCGAGAACCACGGCATCATCGAAGGCCTGGGCGCCGCCGGCGAAAAGGACGGCTCGCCGAACGGCAGCGAAGGCATTGCCATGGGCGGCGGCACCATCATCAACTACGCCGGCGCGGTGATCCGCAGCGTCGACCGCGGCATCCTGGTCGACGACGGCAACGGCAACAGCGGCTTCGGCAGGACCTACCTGGAAAACCACGGCAGCATCAGCGGCGAGTCCTCCTCGGGCGTGACCTTCTCCGGCGACCTCGACGACACCGTGGTCAACGACGGCCTGATTCGCGGCGGCAACGGCGTGGCCCTGGAAATGGGCGGCGGCAACGACAGCCTGGTGCTGCTCTCCGGCAGCCGCTTCGACGGCCTGGTGGACGGCGGCAGCGGCCGCGACAGCGTCACCCTCGATGCCGCCGCCGGCGGCAGCTTCGGCCACAGCGCCCACTTCGAATGGCTGGACGTGAAACAGGGCAGTTGGACGCTCTCCAGCACCGACGATTTCAGCGAAGGCGGCGAAGTCTTCAGCGGCGCCAGCCTGAGCAACACCGGCAGCCTCCTCGGCACCCTGCGGATCGACCAGGGCGCCACGTACTCGGGCAACGGCAGTGTCGGCGGGCTGAACGTCGCCGGCACCCTCGTCGCCTCGCCGGTCACCGGCGCCGCCCACGTGACCGGCAACCTGAACCTGCAGAGCGGCTCGACCCTGGCCTTCGGCGTGGAGCCCAGCGGCGCCCACGCCACCGTGCAGGTGGACGGCAGCACCCGCATCGACGGCTCGCACCTCGCCGTGCAGGCCGGCAGCGGCAACTGGCCGTGGCTGAGCAGCGTGCAGGTGATCAGTTCCACTGGCGGCGTCAGCGGCCAGTTCGCCGACGTGAAGAGCAATTTCGCCTTCCTGACCCCGACCCTGAGCTACAGCGCCAACAGCGTCGACCTGCAACTGACCCGCAACGACGTGCAGTTCGGCGACCTGGCCAGCAGCGCCAACGGCCGCAACGCCGCCTCCGCGCTGCAAAGCCAGAACGGCGGCGCGCTGTACAACGCGCTGGTCACCAGCGACGCGGGCAATGCCACTTCCGCCCTGGAACAACTGGCCGGCGCCAGCAACGCCAGCCTGGCAGCGGCGACCATCGCCGGCAGCCAGCAGGTCGGCAGCGCCATGCTCAATGCCGTGCGCCAGCTGGGCAGCAGCAGCCTGCTGGCGGCCACCGAGCGCAGCGACACGCCGATGCTCGCCGCCACCGGCGTACCCAGCGCCGCGCGCAACCTGAACGACCCGGACGCCGCCGGCCGCCTGTGGCTGCAAGGCATCGGCAGCCACGGCAAGCTCGACGAGCACGACAACAGCGGCGACCTGCAGCAGAACACCGGCGGCACCCTGCTCGGCGCCGACTGGGCGGTGACCCCGGACTGGCGCCTGGGCGTCCTCGGCGGCTACTCGCACACCGACCTGGACGGCAGCGGCGGCGTTTCCGGCGACATCGACAGCTGGCACCTGGGCGCTTATGCGCTGCACCAGAACGGCCCGCTGGCAGTACGCCTGGGCGCGGCCTACAGCAGCCATGACGGCGAGAGCAAACGCCGGGTCGAGTTCGACGGGTTCAGCGATCGGCCCAAGGGCGACTACGACGCCGACAGCTGGCAGGCCTTCGCCGAGACCGGCTATGCCATGGGCAGCGGTCGCCTGAGCGCCGAGCCCTACGCGCGCCTGGACTACCAGCGCTACGAGCGCGATTCGTACGATGAGAAAGGCGGCGCCGCAGCGCTGCACGTCGATTCCCAGGATCAGGACAACCTGAGCAGTACCCTCGGCCTGCGCATTGCCCGCCTCGATACCCTGGGCAACGGCATGAGCTTCACCCCGCGTCTGGGCCTTGGCTGGCGCCACACCTTCGGCGACATCGACAGCGAAACCCGCCAGTCCTTCATTGCCGGTGGCGACGCCTTCAGCGTCCAGGGCACCGCGCTGGACCGCAACAGCCTGCTGCTGGATGTCGGCTTCGATGTCGGCGTGTCGGCACGCAACACCCTCGGCATCGGCTACAGCGGCCAGATGGGCAGCAATGCACAGAACCACGCGCTGATCGCGCAGTGGCAGATGGCGTTCTGATCCCCCGCGAGAAACGAAAGAGCCCGGTTTGCGCCGGGCTTTTTCTTTGGCGCGGTTATGAGGGTGAATTCGGAAATTTCCCGATCAGTCTCGGAGCCCGCTACATGGTCCCGTCACGGCCCGGCGGCAAAGCTTGCCGCCCGGTCAGCCGACCGGTGTCCGTCCAACCTCGATGAGTGAGCCCGCCCATGAAGAAGTTCTGCATCCTGATCGCCGCCTGCGCCGTTCTCGCCGCCTGTGACAAGCAGCAGGAGCCAGCCTCGAAGACCGCCGTTCCCGCCGCTGCAACCCAGCAGGACGTCAAGCCCGCGGCCGAGCCGGAAGCCAAACCGCAGGAGCCTGCTGCTGCCGCCGAACCAGCCACCGCGCCGGCCCAACCAGCCGCCGAGGAAGCCCAGCCGGCCGACGACAAGCAGCAGTAAGCGTCACCCACCCAGCACCACAGCCAGCCGCCTCCGGGCGGCTGGCTGCTTTCAGGGCTGCAACTGGCTGAGGTAGGCGGCCAGCGCGGGGATGTCGTCGTCCTTGAGCAACGCCGCGACCGCCAGCATCGGCGAGTCCGCACGGCTGGGGTCCTTGTCGCGGTAGCGTTGCAGGGCATGGGTCAGATAGACCTGCGGCTGCCCGGCGATACGCGGGAAGCCGTCGCGGCCCATGGCCTTCTCGCCGTGACAGGTGACGCAGACAGTGGCGAAGCGCTGGGCGCCCTGCTCCACCAGCGCCTTGTCCGGCGCCGCTTCGGAGCGTGGCAGGACAGCCTGCTGGCTGAAGTAGTAGGCGATGTTGACCCGCTCGTTGATGGTCAGCAGCTTCGCCGCCTGATTCATCACGAAGTCGGTACGCTGGCCATCGACGTATTTCTCGAAGGCGTCGAAGAGATACTGCGGGTTCTGCCCGGCCAGGTTGGGAATGTAGTCGCGCTTGCTGTTGCCATCCTTGCCGTGGCACTTGCTGCACAGCAGGATGCGCTCCTGCGCGGCTGTATAGGCCTGCTCACGCTTGGCCGGGTCCTGCTCCAGCGCAGCGAGCCGATCCATCATCTCCGATGCCTGCACGCTGGCGCACAACAGCACCCACAACAGAACGACTCTCCCCATCACCGCACCCTGGTCAGTTTTCCCAGCACCGACGCTAGTGGGTTTCTGAAGGAAATTTCCGACCTGGATCAAGCAATCGGTGCGCGCAAAAGCGAACCGGCGCGCAAAAAAAAAAGGGGGAGCATCGTGCTCCCCCTGGGGACTGAACCTTAAAGACCCGTCTGTCCTTGGTCAGCCTTCAATTTCAACCAGGATCTCACCGGGGTTGACCCGGTCGCCCTTGGCCACGTGGATGGCCTTCACGGTGCCGGCGATGCCCGCCTGCACTTCGGTCTCCATCTTCATCGCTTCGGTGATCAGCACGGCCTGGCCGGCCTTCACGCTGTCGCCTTCCTTCACCAGCACATCGACGATATTGCCCGGCATGGTGGTGCTGACATGGCCCGGCTCGCTGGCCTGCTTGCGCTTGCTGCCGCCACCGGCGACGAATTCGTTGAGCGGCTCGAACACCACCTCTTCCGGCATGCCATCCACCGACAGGTAGAAGTGGCGCTTGCCGTCGGTCTTCACGCCGACACCGGTGATGTCCACGCGGTAGCTCTCGCCGTGCACGTCGACCACGAACTCGGTCGGTACGCCCTCACCGCCAGCAGCGGCGACGCCCTTGCCGTTGGGGATCGGCAGCAGCTCTTCGGGTTTCAGGGTGCCGGCGGCACGCTCCTCGAGGAACTTGCGGCCGATGTCCGGGAACATGGCGAAGGTCAGCACGTCCTCTTCGGACTTGGCCAGGCTGCCAATCTCCTCGCGCAGCTTGTTCAGCTCCGGCTTGATCAGGTCGGCCGGGCGCACGTCGATGACTTCCTCGTTGCCGATGGCCTGGCGGCGCAGCGCTTCGTTGATCTTGCCCGGCGCCTTGCCGTAGCGGCCCTGCAGGTAGAGCTTCACCTCGTTGGTGATGGTCTTGTAGCGCTCGCCGGCCAGTACGTTGAAGAACGCCTGGGTGCCGACGATCTGCGAGGTCGGGGTGACCAGGGGCGGGAAGCCGAGGTCTTCGCGAACCCGCGGGATCTCTGCGAGCACTTCGGGCATGCGGTTCAGCGCGCCCTGTTCCTTGAGCTGGTTGGCCAGGTTGGAAATCATCCCGCCCGGCACCTGGTTGACCTGCACGCGGGTATCCACGCCGGTGAACTCGCTCTCGAACTGGTGGTACTTCTTGCGCACGGCGTGGAAGTACATGCCGATTTCCTGGATCAGCTCCAAGTCCAGGCCGGTGTCGAACGGGGTGTCGCGCAGGGCGGCAACCATCGACTCGGTGCCCGGGTGGCTGGTGCCCCAGGCCATGCTGGAGATCGCGGTGTCGATGCGGTCGGCGCCATTTTCCACAGCTTTCAGCTGGCACATGCTGGCGACGCCGGCGGTGTCGTGGGAGTGCACGACCACGTCCAGCGGCAGCGCATCCTTCAGCGCCTTGACCAGCTCGCCGGTGGCGTAGGGGGTCAGCAGGCCGGCCATGTCCTTGATGGCGATGGAGTCCACGCCCATGTCGGCCATGGCCTTGCCCTGCGCCACGAAGGCATCGATGGTGTGCACCGGGCTGGTGGTGTAGGCGATGGTGCCCTGGGCATGCTTGCCGGCAGCCTTCACGGCCTCGATGGATACGCGCAGGTTACGCACGTCGTTCATCGCGTCGAAGATGCGGAACACGTCGATGCCGTTGACCGCCGCCTTGGCGACGAAGGCACGGACCACGTCGTCGCTGTAGTGGCGGTAGCCGAGCAGGTTCTGCCCGCGCAGGAGCATCTGCAGGCGGGTGTTGGGCAGCGCGGCCTTGAGCTTGCGCAGGCGCTCCCACGGGTCTTCCTTGAGGAAGCGCACGCAGGCGTCGAAGGTGGCGCCACCCCAGACTTCCAGCGACCAGTAGCCGACCTGGTCGAGCTTGTCGCAGATCGGCAGCATGTCTTCGGTGCGCATCCGGGTCGCCAGCAGCGACTGGTGGGCATCGCGCAGGATGGTATCGGTGACGGTGACTTTCTTGGAAACGGTCATGGACGAATTCCTCACAGGCCAGCGTGGGCGGCAATGGCGGTAGCGATGGCGATGGCCAGGTGCGACGGGGTGCGCTTGATCGAGTACTGGGTCAGTTCCGGGTGGCTTTCGACGAAGCTGGTGTTGAACTGGCCGTTACGGAATTCCGGGTTCTTGAGGATTTCCTGGTAGTAGGCGGCGGTGGTCTTCACGCCCTGCACGCGCATGTCGTCCAGCGCTCGCAGGCCACGGTCCAGCGCCTCTTCCCAGGTCAGCGCCCAGACCACCAGCTTCAGGCACATCGAGTCGTAGTACGGCGGGATGGTGTAGCCGGTGTAGATTGCCGTATCGGTACGAACGCCGGGGCCGCCTGGCGCGTAGTAGCGGGTGATCTTGCCGAAGGACGGCAGGAAGTTGTTCTTCGGGTCTTCGGCGTTGATCCGGAACTGCAGCGCGAAGCCGCGGTGGATGATGTCTTCCTGCTTGACCGAGAGCGGCAGGCCGGAAGCCACGCGGATCTGCTCGCGGACGATGTCGATGCCGGTGATTTCCTCGGTGATGGTGTGTTCCACCTGCACGCGGGTGTTCATCTCCATGAAGTACACCTCGCCATCGGCGAGCAGGAACTCCACGGTGCCGGCGTTCTCGTAGCCCACGGCCTTGGCCGCGCGCACCGACAGGTCACCGATGTAGGCGCGCTGCTCGGGGGTGAGCTGCGGGCTGGGGGCGATCTCGATGAGCTTCTGGTTGCGGCGCTGGATCGAGCAGTCGCGCTCGAACAGGTGAACGGTGTTGCCGAAGGAGTCGGCGAGAATCTGCGCCTCGATGTGCTTGGGGTTGACGATGCACTTCTCGAGGAAGACTTCCGCGCTGCCGAAGGCCTTGGTGGCCTCGGAGATCACGCGGGGGAAATTCTGCTCCAGCTCTTCGCGGCTGTTGCAGCGGCGGATGCCGCGGCCGCCACCGCCGGAAGTGGCCTTGAGCATCACCGGGTAGCCGATGCGCTCGGCTTCGGAGAGCGCCTCGGCCAGATCGGCGACGTTGCCTTCGGTGCCAGGGGTGCAGGGCACGCCGGCGGCGATCATGCTGCGGCGCGCTTCGGTCTTGTCGCCCATGCGGCGGATGACTTCCGCCGACGGGCCGATGAACTTGATCCCGCGTTCGGCGCAGATATCGGCCAGCTCCGCGTTCTCGGAGAGGAAGCCGTAGCCCGGGTGCAGGGCGTCGCAACCAGTCTCCACCGCCAGGTTCACCAGGGCGCGGGGGTTGAGGTAACCCGCCAGCGGGTCGGCGCCCAGGCTGTGGGCTTCGTCGGCGCGCTTGACGTGCAGGGCGTGACGGTCGGCATCGGAATAGACGGCCACCGAACGGATGCCCATCTCGGCGCAGGCGCGCACGATCCGGACAGCGATCTCCCCACGGTTGGCGATCAGGATTTTCTTGATCACTGCGGCTTTCCCTCGGCCCGGGCCTTTTGGACCCCGGCGTAAAAACCCATCGGCAGCCCCGGTGACGGCAGCTGGCTGTTCTCTACCGGAGCGGGTTCCGGCGTGTTTTTACCCTAGCGCGGGAGGGAGGATTAACCAAAATCAATAATTATTGGGGTAGCCATAAAGAATGCTTTATAGTTGATTGGAAATGTCGCGATCAGGCCGAGTTCTATGCGTAAGTCATTGATGCGTATGACCCTTCGCCAGCTGCAGGTTTTTCGTGCGGTGTGCGAAAGCCGTTCCTACAGCCGTGCCGCGGAGGAAATGGCCCTGACCCAGCCCGCGGTCAGCCTACAGATCCGCCAGCTGGAAGAACTGGTCGGCCAGCCGCTGTTCGAATACATCGGCAAGAAGCTCTACCAGACCGATGCCGCCGACGCCCTGCTGCGCGCCACCAACGACATCTTCCAGCGCCTGGAAGTGCTGGACATGAACCTCTCCGACCTCAAGGGCTCGCTGCAGGGCCAGTTGCGCCTGGCGGTCGAATCCAGCGCCAAGTACATCACCCCGCACCTGTTCGCCGCCTTCCACAAGCAACACCCGGACGTCAGCCTGAACCTCACCGTGGTCAACCGCGCGCAGGTGATCAAGCGCCTGTCGGACAACCGCGACGACCTGGTGATCATGTCGCTGGTGCCGCAGGACATGGCGCTGGAGTTCCTGCCCTTCCTGAACAACCCGATCGTCGCCGTGGCGCCGCCGGACCACCCGCTGTGCAACGCCGCGAAGCTCTCGCTGAAGGATCTGGAACCTTACCCGCTGCTGGTCCGCGAGCCCGGCTCGGGCACGCGCAAGGCCTGCGAGGAACACTTCCAGCAGAAGCGCGCGCACTTCCCGCAGACGCTGGAATTCGCCTCGCTGGAAGGTTCACGCGAAGGGGTGCTGGCGGGCCTGGGATTGGCCCTGCTGCCGCGCCACGCGGTGAGCCGCGAGCTGCAATCCGGGCTGCTGCACGAGCTGCCGGTGGAAGAGCTGCCGCTCTACCGCAGCTGGTGTCTGGTACACGCCCGCGGCAAGCGCCTGAGCCCGGTGGCCCAGGCGTTCGTCGCCTTCATCCGTGAAGAGCGGGCGCTGATCAGCCAGCTGGCCGAACGCTTCGCCGGCCCGACTTCGCCGAAGTGAGGTAGGCGGCGGCGATCAGGTCGGGGTAGTCGGAGGTTTCGAGGGCGAGGCGCTGGGCCTCCATGCGGTCCTCGATGGCACGCCGGAACTGCATGCGGCGCTGGTCTTCGAGCTTGCGGCGGGTCTTGCTGTCCACCTGGAACTGGGTGTCGTCGATATGGCGGGGCATCTCGCATCTCCCAAGGCCTGAGGGCTGGAGACGCCAGCATGCTGATGACGGATGACCGTTTGACGACGGGGTGGTGAAGCGCCGGTGACCGCGACGAGCGGTCGGCGTCGCGCCTCGGATAACCCGAGGCGCCTTTGCTCTTCGTAGGAGCGAGCTTGCTCGCGAACCGCCCAGCCACCGCGTCACCGGCTGAATCCGTTCGCGAGCAAGCTCGCTCCTACAGAAAAGCGCTTAGGATGCCTCTTCCGGGCGCTCCTCGTGGTTCTTCACCACCTTCGGCGACAGGCGCAGGCTGCGCAGGCTGCGCTTCACGCTCTTCAGGTGATTCACCAGGTCCGGACCGCGGGCCATGGCCACGCCCATTGCCAGCACGTCGATCACCACCAGATGGGCGATACGCGAGGTCAGCGGGGTGTAAATATCGGTGTCTTCGTGCACGTCCACCGCCAGGTTCACCGTGGCCAGGTCCGCCAGCGGGGTCTGGCTGGGGCATAGGGTGATCAGCGTGGCGCCGGCTTCGCGCACCAGGTTGGCGGTCACCAGCAGGTCCTTGGAGCGGCCGGACTGGGAAATGCAGATCGCCACGTCCGAAGGCTTCAGGGTCACCGCCGACATGGCCTGCATGTGCGGGTCGGAGTAGGCGGCCGCCGAGAGCAGCAGGCGGAAGAACTTGTGCTGGGCATCCGCCGCCACCGCGCCGGAAGCGCCGAAGCCGTAGAACTCGACGCGCTGCGCATGGGCAATGGCCGCGATGGCGCGCTCCAGGGCGTGGGTGTCGAGGTGCTCGCGCACTTCCATCAGCGAGTGCAGGGTGGTGTCGAAGATCTTCAGGCTGAAGTCCGCCACCGAGTCGCTCTCGTTGATCGAGAACTGGCCGAAGCTGGCGCCGGCAGCCAGGCTCTGTGCCAGCTTGAGCTTGAGGTCCTGGAAGCCGGTGCAGCCGATGGCCCGGCAGAAGCGCACGATGGTCGGCTCGCTGACACCCACGCTGTGGGCGAGGTCGGCCATGGAGCTGTGCATGACTGATGCAGGGTCCTGCATCACGTGATCGGCAACCTTGAGCTCCGACTTGCGGAGCAGATGACGCGACTGGGCAATGTGCTGCAAAAGGTTCACAGGGATTAGGCTCGGTGATAGTTGTCTGAAATTTATGTAGTCTTGTTGTAGTTATACTACAAATCTTTCCTTCACGCCCAGGGAATAAGTCTGTGGATACGCCTGCGAGCCTCGGCCTGCCGAGCTCTTGCGACATTCTGGTTTTCGGCGGCAGCGGCGATCTGGCGCTACATAAACTGCTGCCGGCGCTCTATCACCTGCACCGGGAGAACCGCCTGCCAGCCGACACGCGGATCTTCGCCCTCGCCCGCAGCCAGCGCGACAACCCCTCCTACCTCGCCCTGGCCGAACGCAACTGCCGCGCCCAGGTGGCGCGCAGCGATTTCTCCGCCGAGGCCTGGCGCAGTTTCGCCCAGCGCCTGGAATACGTGGCGATGGACGCCTCGCAGAGCGCCGACTTCGGCCGGGTGGCCAAGGCCATCAAGCGCACCGAAGGCCGCGTGCTGGTGCATTACCTGGCCACCGCGCCCAGCCTGTTCGCGCCGATTGCGCAGAACCTGAAGATCGCCGGCCTGGCCGGGCCGCACGCCCGCATCGTGCTGGAGAAGCCGCTGGGGCATTCGCTTGAGTCGGCGGTCGCCATCAACCAGGCGATTGGCGAAGTGTTCGACGAGTCGCGGGTGTTCCGCATTGACCACTACCTGGGCAAGGAAACCGTGCAGAACCTCATGGCGCTGCGCTTCGCCAACACCCTGTTCGAGCCGGTGTGGCGCAACGGGCATATCGACCACGTGCAGATCACCGTCAGCGAAACCCTCGGTGTGGAGAACCGCGGCAGCTACTACGACCATGCCGGGGCCATGCGCGACATGGTGCAGAACCACCTGCTGCAGCTGCTCTGCCTGGTGACCATGGAGGCGCCGGTACGCTTCGACGCCGAGGCGGTGCGCAACGAGAAGGTCAAGATTCTCCAGGCGCTCAGGCCGATTTCCGGGCAGGACGTGCAGGACAAGACGGTGCGCGGCCAATACACCGCCGGGCACATCGGCGGGCAGGAAGTCCCGGCTTACTGGTTCGAGAAGAATGTCGACAACGACAGCGATACGGAGACCTTCGTCGCCGTTCAGGCCGACATCGACAACTGGCGCTGGGCCGGCGTGCCGTTCTACCTGCGCACCGGCAAGCGCATGGCGAAGAAGTGCTCGGAGATCGTCATCCAGTTCAAGCCGGTACCCAACAGCCTGATCGGCAGCAGCGCCGGCGCGGCCAATCGCCTGTGGATCAGACTGCAGCCGGAGGAGCGCATCAGCGTGCAACTGATGGCCAAGTCCCCCGGCAAGGGCATGCAACTGGAGCCGGTGGAGCTGGACCTCAACCTGGCCCAGGCATTCAGCACCAACAAGCGCCGCTGGGATGCCTACGAGCGGCTGCTGCTGGACGTGATCGAGGGCGACTCGACGCTGTTCATGCGCCGCGACGAGGTGGAAGCGGCCTGGAGCTGGGTCGATCCGATCATCAAGGGCTGGCACGAGCACTACCTGAGCCCGCGCCCCTACCCCGCCGGCAGCAACGGCCCGGAGCAGGCGCAGACGCTGCTGGAGCTACAGGGCCGCAAATGGCTGGAGTAATCCCTTCACCCGACATCACAGGATGAGCGCGGCGTAGGATGGCGTGGAGCACAGCGATACCCATCAACGCCGCGCGCCGGCTGACCTGTAGGAGCGGGGGGGGGGGGGGGGCAAAAAACCCCCCCCCCCCCGGGGGGGGGGGGGGGGGGGGGGGGGGGGGGGGGGGGAAAAAAAGGGGGGGGGGGGGGGGGGGGGGCCCCCCCCCCCCCGGGGGGTGGGTAGTGGGGGGG
>NZ_JBGLYK010000460.1:0-805 GCF_047304025.1 Pseudomonas sp. Pseusp97
AGCTTGCTCGCGAACCGCACGGCAGCGGAACGACCGGCAGAATGCGTTCGCGAGCAAGCTCGCTCCTACAGGGAGATATCCCGGCTAGCTTACAACTTGAACTGCGCCACCAGTTCTTCCTGGCTGCCGGCCACCCGGCGCAGGTGTTCGCCGCAGTCGCGGGTGTGCGCGGCGGTCTTGCGGTTTTCCACGGTCATGTCGCTCAGGCGGTGCATGTGCTGGTTCACCTCCTGGGTCGTGGCGGCCTGCTGTTCGGCCGCGGCGGCGATCTGGAAGGCCATGGCGTGCACGCCCTGCAGAGACTCGTCCAGCGCGCCGAGGGCTTCGAGCACGGCCTGGGTGTCCTGCTCCAGGGTGTGCGCCTGTTCGCTGGCGCCGCTCATGCTCGATTGTGCCTGGACGGAGGAGTCGCCCAGGCTGCCAACGATGGCGACGATCTCGTCGGTGGCGCTGCGGGTGCGCTGGGCGAGGCTGCGTACCTCGTCGGCGACCACGGCGAAACCACGGCCCGCCTCGCCGGCGCGGGCGGCTTCGATGGCGGCGTTGAGGGCGAGCAGGTTGGTCTGTTCGGCGATGGAGCGGATCACGTCCAGCACCGAGCCGATCTGCTGGCTCTCGCCGGCCAGGGTCTGCACCACGCCGTCCGCCTGGCGCAGGCCGACCAGCAATTGATCCTGGCGGCCGATCATGTGCTGCAGGGTGCCCTGCATGGCGACGAAGGCCTGTCGCGCGGCGGCGATCTGGAAGGCCATGGCGTGCACGCCCTGCAGAGACTCGTCCAGCGCGCCGAGGGCTTCGAGCACGG
>NZ_JBGLYK010000461.1:0-803 GCF_047304025.1 Pseudomonas sp. Pseusp97
GCCGTTGCCCCGGCGAGAGGCGCAGCGCGATGGCCGCCTCGGTGAGTTGCGGCGGCAGGCTGGCGATGCCGCGCTGCGTTGCCAGCAGCAGAGGGAAGAAGGCGGCCAGGCCGACGAACACCACTTTTGCCAGCTCGCCAAGGCCGAACCAGGCGGTGAGCAGCGGCACCCAGGCGAAGATCGCCACCTGCCGCAGTGCCGCGAAGGATGGGCCAAACAACCTTTCCGCCGGCCGCCACAAGCCCAGGCCGAGCCCGAGCAGGAAGCCCAGCGAGCCGCCCAGCAGCAGGCCGGCGAGCGTGCGTTGCAGGCTGGCGAACAGCGCGACGATCAGGCTGTTGTCCAGCAGGCCGTCCCATAGCGCGACGGCAACCGACGCGGGACTGGCGAGAATCGCCGGATCGACCCACTCCAGCGCGCTCGCCGCCTGCCAGATCGCCAGCAGGACCAGCGGCAGCAGCCAGGGTTGCAGGCGCTCCCAGCCCTGCCCCGCTGTGCTCCTGCGGAACTCGCCTGCAGCCTGCTGCGGCCAGTGCACCAGCCTCCGGTCAACTGCCTGGATGCCACGGTCCATGGCCGCACCCACCAGGCCGATGACCAGGATGCAGACGAACACGATGTCAAGCATGAACAGCTGGCGCGCCTGCACCATCAGGTAGCCGATGCCTTCGCTGGAGGCCAGCAGCTCCACGGCCAGCAGCGAGGTCCAGCCCTGCGCCAGGGCCAGGCGCACACCGGTGAGGAAAGCCGGCAGCGCCGCCGGCAGGATCAACCGCCACAGCAACAGCCGGCGCGGCAGGCGC
>NZ_JBGLYK010000462.1:0-800 GCF_047304025.1 Pseudomonas sp. Pseusp97
CGCCCTTGGCGGGGCTTTATTACGCCCCTGTGTAGGCCCCCCTGCGCGGGCCCCCCACCCCCCCCCCCGCCCGGGGCTGGGTGTGCTCCCCCCCCCCCCCCGCTCCTACAAGAGCCGCCTCGCGCGGGTTGATGGGCTGCGCATTGGTAGGATGGCGTGGAGCGAAGCGATACCCATCAATCGCAGCACCGGCAGCATCGGTATCGCTCCGCTCCACCCATCCTGCGCTGGAGCATCCTGTAGGAGCGGACCTTGTCCGCGAAGTCTTGCCGGCCCATCGGAGCGTTCCGGTGGGCAGGTGCTGGCGCCGTCCTCTGGTGTATCCCGAAAGGAGGCTGTCCGCCGCGAAGGATTTCGCGGACAAGGTCCGCTCCTACCTGGCTATCGCGTCCTGAAGGGAGAGGGAGCCGTCCGTGCCGGCTGACGCATCGGTATCAGTCTGCTCCGCACGGTCCCCTCTCCCTTCAGGGAGAGGGAGATCCAAAGCACGAACCAACAGAAGAAGGCAGTCGCTCCTACAAGGCGAGTCGAACCGCATCCAAAGAAAAAGCCCGCCAATCGGCGGGCTTTTTCATGGGGTGGCGGAGCGCTACACCGCGTGGACGATATGCCCGTCCACCAGGGTGCAGCGCACCACGCCCGGCAGGCAGTGGCCGAGGAACGGGCAGTTCTGGCCACGCGAATGCCAGGTCTCGCCCGCCAGGGTCTGGCCGTCGGCTTCGAACAGCACCACGTCCGCCGCGGCACCCACCGCCAGTTTGCCGGCCGGCAGGCGCAGGGCGGCGGCCGTGGTGCTGTTC
>NZ_JBGLYK010000463.1:0-765 GCF_047304025.1 Pseudomonas sp. Pseusp97
CCGCAGCGCCGCGCCCGGCTGCCGCGCCGGCGCGTAGCACCGCACCAGCTGCTGCTCCGCGTCGGCTGGAAGGCAACGAGTACCGCACCGGCAAGAACGACACCCTCTGGGAAATCGCCGCCCGTGCGCGCCCGGATGGCAGCGTTTCCGTGCAGCAGACCATGCTGGCGATCCAGGACCTCAACCCCGACGCCTTCCTCGGCGGCAACATCAATCGCCTGAAGAGCGGCCAGGTGCTCCGACTGCCCGATGCCGGGCAGATCAAGGCGCGCACCCAGCCAGAGGCCGCGACCGAGGTCAACCAGCAATATACCGCCTGGCGCGAAGGTCGCAGCCTGCCCACTGGCGGCGCTCGTCAGCTGGACGCCACTCCGCGCGCCAACGCCGGTAATGCTCCTGCCCAGGCGGAAACCAAGGACAGCCTGCGCCTGCTCTCCGGCGAGAATGGCAAGGCCAAGGGTGGCGACAAGGGCAGCAAGGACGGCCAGGCCGTCGCTGACAAGCTGGCCGTCACCAAGGAAAGCCTCGACAGCACCCGTCGCGAAAACGACGAACTGCAGAGCCGCATGACCGACCTGCAGAGCCAGATGGACAAGCTGCAGAAGCTGATTGCGCTCAAGGATGCGCAACTGGCCAAGCTGCAGAGCGAGCTGGGCAGCGACAAGGCTGCCGCGGCCAATGGCGCTGCTCCCGCGCCGGTTCCGGCACCGGGTGCCGACTCGGCTGCGCAGCCGGGTACTCCGCCGGCTCCGGCCGTCGCCGAAC
>NZ_JBGLYK010000464.1:0-749 GCF_047304025.1 Pseudomonas sp. Pseusp97
GGGGTGTCCTTCTGGTGTTGCGCGGGCCTCTGCGGGTTTCCATCGCCGGCCCCCCCCCCCCGGGGGGGGGGGGGGGGGGCGTCCCCCCCCCCCCCCCCGCTCCTACAGGCTATGCGTTACAGCCAGACGGCGTTCCAGAAGGGATAGTCCCGAAGTGATTTGACCAAGCCGGCGCGTAAAGGATTGGCGACCAGGTAGCGGGCTGCGGCTTTCAGGTCTTCGTCGCGGCGCAGGGCGTGATCATGAAAACCGGACTGCCAGACTTTGCCCGTGCGCCCCAGCGTCTTGTTGAGTGATATTGCGGTGAAGGATTTCAGTCGCTGCATGAAGACGCTCAATGAGTCGTTTTCGAGTTGTACCAGGCAGTGCAAATGATCTGGCATCAATACCCAGGCTAGGAGATGCGGCTGCGCCACTTGGTGGATCGCTCGGGCGACGGCGCATGATGCGCTCCATTGCGTGAACAGGGACTCGCGTTGGTGAGTGACCGCGGTTACCAGATAAATCTGCCCTGTGATCGAATGACGTCCACTGCGCAAATCCTTGCCATGAAATCCCATGGTCAGTTTCCCCTGGAGGCCAGCGCTAAAGGTCGCAGAGGAGGTGAGGCCTGGCTGTAGGAGCGGGGGGGGGGGGGGGGGGGGGGGGGGGGGGGGGGGGGGGGGGGGGGGGGGGGGGGAAAAAAAAAAAAACAAAAAAAAAAAAAACCCCCCCGGGGGGGGGGGGGGGGGGGGGGGGGGGGGGAGGGG
>NZ_JBGLYK010000465.1:0-743 GCF_047304025.1 Pseudomonas sp. Pseusp97
TTCGTCCACCACCGGGGGCGGCGGCTCCTGCACGACCGGCTCGGGAATCGGCTCGGGCGGCGGCGGCTCGACCACCGGCGGCGTCGGTGCGGTGAACTCGATGGTCATCGGCGGCACCTGTGGCGGCACCTCGGGCAGTTGCGGGGTGGGCTGCTGGCTCAGCCAGTAGACCACCGCGCCATGCAATGTCAGGGCGAACAGACCGAGCAGGACGGCTTCGCGGCGGCTCAGCGTGCGGGCCTTCGCCGGTACATGGCGGCCCAGCTCCAGCGCGTGGCGCAGCGGGCGACCGAGATCGACCAGGTCGCCGCCGGGCACGTGGCGCAGGAAGGCATCCGGCGCGAGGGCATGCTGGGGTTGAGCCATGAACGATCTCCTTGCAGGTCTGCGCGGCTCTACGACGCGCTTGAAACGGACCTGCATGATTGGCGGAGCGCCTTAGCTCTTGAAGTGATTGTTTCTCTTATTTAAATAACTTTCTGTGCTATGCGTTCTGATCGGATCGCTGCAGGCCACGCCGGCCGGGACTTTGCGCGAATCTGTAAAAAACCGATGCCTTTACAGCATGGAAAATATGCAAGGAAGGTTGGTGAAAAATCGATCAAGACCGCCGAAATAGACGGCTGCCTGTAGGAGCGGGGGGGGGGGGGGGCACCCCCCCGGGGGGGGGGGGGGGGGGGGGGGGGGGGCGGGGGGGGGGCGGGGCAAAGCCCCCCCCCCCGCGGGGGGGGCGCGCCGGGGGG
>NZ_JBGLYK010000466.1:0-742 GCF_047304025.1 Pseudomonas sp. Pseusp97
GAAAACCGGCGGCCGCTACGCCTTGTGGCTGCGCGACAGCGGCGCCGCGCACCCGGCTTGCCAGCCGGTGCTCGACTGGTTCGAGGAGCAGCGCAGCCAGCTGGACAGTTGACTCGATCCAGACCCGCGGGGACCTCGCGGTACCGCCCCAGACGCGCGCCGGCCCGGCGCGGCAGGGGCAGCCGCTCATTCCGCCATGTTCAGGTCCGGCAGCGGCTGCTGGAACATCCGCGTCGCGCTGGCCAGGCAGACCAGGCCCAGGCACATCCAGCCGAAACCGATCAGGAAGGACATGCCCGACAGGCTCGACCAGAGCCAGATGGTGCTGAGGAAGCCCATTGCCGGCAGCGCGCCGTAACGCAGGTAATTGCCTTTGCCGGTGAGACGCTGGTCGACCAGGTAGTGCTTGACGACTGCCAGGTTCACCGCCGAGAAAGCGAACAGCGCGCCGAAGCTGATCATGTTGGCGACGGTATCCAGGGTGACGAACAGCGCGATCAGCGAGAGCAGGCTGATCAGCATGATCGCCGTGGCCGGCACGCGCTTCTTCGTCACCAGCTTGCCGAATACGCGGGGGATCGCCCCGTCCCGGCCCATGGCGAACAGCACGCGGGAGACGCTCGCCTGCGACACCATCGCCGAGGCGAAGCAGCCGGCCACATAGGTGGCGGTGAAGAAGGTCACCAGCCATTCGCCGCCGATACGGCGCAGTACATCGAGCGACGCCGAGTCGGCATCGGTG
>NZ_JBGLYK010000467.1:0-742 GCF_047304025.1 Pseudomonas sp. Pseusp97
CCCCCCCCCCCCCCCCCCCCCCCCCCCCCCCCATTTTTTTTACCCCCCCCCCCCCCCAAACCCCCCATCCCTCTCCGGCTCGGGGGCTCGTTTTTGTTTATAACCCCCGGGGGCGCGCGCGCCCTGCTGGTGGAAGCCCTGGCGCGCCTGGAGTTGGGCGAGCAGACGCCGTTTGCCCACGGCGTGCTCACCGGCCTGATCAACCCGCTGCGGCTGGCCGATACCGGCGTTTCCCCGGTATTCCGCAAGGCGCTGCTGCGCCAGCTGCAGCGCCTGACGCCGGAGGAAATCGAGCGCTACCGGCAGAACAGCCAGCGCCTGCTGGCCTTCGGCGGCTTCGACCGCCACCCGCAGTGCCCGACCCTGGTGCTGGCCGGCGAATACGACCATTTCACCCAGCCCTGGGAGCACGCCGAGTTCGCCCACGCCTGCGCGGACGCGGAGTTCGCGCTGATCCACAACGCCGATCACCTGGCCCAGTTCGAACGCCGCGACGCCTGCGCGCGGCTGTACAACCCCTTCCTGCGGGGCGAAGCGCTGCCGCGCAGCGCCGCTGGCAGCACGCGTTTCCAGCGCCAGCAGCTGCTGCACCTGGAGCGGCGCTTCGAACCGCGCCTGGCGCCGGCCGACACCCGTGCGGTGCTGCGCAATAGCGAAGGCGGCGAATGGCGCTGCGAGCTGGCGGAGCTGGGATATTTCGGCGGGCTGATCCGCCTCGAGCTGCCGGCTGACGCTGCAGTTT
>NZ_JBGLYK010000468.1:0-741 GCF_047304025.1 Pseudomonas sp. Pseusp97
GGGGGCTGTTTTGCTGCCCGCTTTTGTTTGGTTGGGGTGCCGCCCCGCTAAACCCATGGCGCCTTCCAGGCCCTCCTGGGTTAGCGCGGCGCTCCACCCATCCTACAAAGGCGCTACCTGATGTCGCTTACCAGCCGAGCTGCTTGTGCAGGCCCAGGGCGTCGTAGTAGTCGCCCTGGTAGACGATCTTGCCGTCCTTGACCTTCACGTAGCTCACCCCGTCGAACGACAACGGCTTGTTGGTCGCCGGGGTCTGGGCATCCCAGGCGCCGGTGTTGGTGCCGCTGAAGGTCCACTGGAAGGCGATGCCGTCCTTGTCGACGATCGGCTTGCCGTTCATCTTCCACTTCAGGTCCGGAACGGCCCCCACGAACACCTTGATCACATTGTCGCGCGCGGCTTCGCGGCCCTTCTGCGGGGTGCCGACGGTGACGTCGAAATACTCCGCATCCTTGGCCAGGTAGCCGGCGGCCTTCTCGGCGTCGTGGGCGTTCCACGCGGCCATGTAGGCATCGACTATCTGTTTCGGCGACTCTGCAGCCTGCGCGAGGCTGGCAAAGGTGAACAGCGACAGCAGGTAAAACGCTCTGACGAGGTGACGCATGCTTGCCTCCGTTGCGGGCGTGCCCGCGGGTTGTCGGCCGGACGGCCGTTGAAAGTGGCGGCCCCCGCACCGCGGGGGGCCCCAGGGTTTAGGCCCATTGGGCCCCCCCCCCCCCGGCCCCGGGAATGGCCCCAGGG
>NZ_JBGLYK010000469.1:0-730 GCF_047304025.1 Pseudomonas sp. Pseusp97
CGCGCCCCGGACGCATCCTCGAAGACATCCGCCTCGACTTCCCGCGCCCGCGTCACGCCGACCTGCTCACCACGCCTGAATTCTCCCGGCTCAAGCGCCACTGCCTGGAGCTGCTGCGCCACGAAGACGGCCGCCAGCTGCCACGTCTGACACCGCTGGGCCTGCCCACCCAACAACGGATACCGCGATTCGCCATATGACTGACTTCAATTCGAGCACTGACAACCCCGACATTCTCGACCTGCAACCGCGCCTGCAGGACGCCGACGCCGGCGTGCGCCGCATCGCGTTGATCGAGCTGGCCGACCTGGAAGAGCCCGATGGCCTGCCCTGGCTCGCCCATGCGCTGAACCATGACGACGCCGCCAGCGTGCGCGCCGAAGCCGCTCGTCTGCTCGAAGCCTGGGAAGAACCCGAGGTGGTGGACGCCCTCTGCCGCGCCTTGGCCGACAGCGACGAAGACGTGCGCGAAGCCGCCGCCCAGAGCCTCAGCGAGCTGAAGACCGCCGAGGCCGGCGTGCGCCTGCTGCCGTGGGCGAACCATGCCGATATCTTCGTCCGCCGCAGCGCCCTGCGAGCCCTGCGCGAACTGCGCCTGGAAGACGCCGCCGAACCGGCCCTGAGTGCGCTGGAGGACTCCGATGCAGGCGTACGCCGCGAAGCCGTGGGCATCCTCGGCTGGCTCAAGCGCACTGACGCCCTGCCGCACCTGGCGCGCCTGACCCGTGAC
>NZ_JBGLYK010000046.1:0-30083 GCF_047304025.1 Pseudomonas sp. Pseusp97
CCCCCGCCGGGGGGGGGCCCGCCCGGCCCCCCCTCGGGGGGTCCCCGGGGGGGGCCCACCCCCCCCCCCCCCCCCCCCCGTTGTGTGTGCGGCGCGCGCGGGGCGGGGGGCCCCCTGCCCACGTAAAGTTGGGCGAACGCCACATGCCGATCAGGGTCCATTCTGCATGACAGTTCGATTCCGACAGGAGGCACTGCCCATCCGCTTCGCCTCGCTCGTCCCGTTTCATTCCTCGCAGGTGCGCCCGTGAGCCGTGCCTGGTGGCTGCTGCTCGGGCTGATCGGCGCCTCGCTGATCCCGCTGGCCCTCGGTGGCCGGGAAATGCTGGTGCACGTCCTCGACTTCCCCCGCGACCAGCTGCTGATCATGTTCGGCATGATCTGCCTGTGCTGGCTGATCAACGCGCAGAAGCTGCGGGTCCTGCTCAACGGCCGCGCCGGCGAGATCGGCAAGGCACGCTCGGTGGGCATCATCATGGCCTCGGAGTTTGCCTTCTATGCCACCCCCGGCGGCACCGGCGGCCCGCTGACCCTGATGGCCCTGCTGGCGCGCCATGGCATGCGCCCGGCGCACAGCAGCGCGATCTTCGCCGTGGACCAGCTGAGCGACCTGCTGTTCTTCCTTTGCGCACTCGCGGCGGTGCTGGTGTGGGCGCTGTCGCACAGCGTCAGCCCGAATCTTGAGACCTCACTGATCACCAGCGGCGTGCTGCTGGGCGGGATCTTCTTCGGCGTGGTCCTGCTGGCGCGCTTCCAGCGCCGGGTGATCCGGGCCAACGGCCGGTTGTTCAAGCGTCTGGGGATGAAGCCGCGCACACGCCTGCACTGGGCGCGCAAGGCCCTGCACTTCCGCGACACCCTGGTGAGCTGCCTGCGCCAACCCAGGCGCCGGCTGCTGCTGATCTTCTTCTTCACCTGCTGCCATTGGACGCTGCGCTTCTCGGTGCTCTACATCACCTTGAAGGCACTGGGCGTCGACCTGCACTGGGCCTGGGCCTTCCTGATCCAGCTGCTGTCGCTGGCGGCGGGCCTCGCCACGCTGCTGCCGGGCGGCGCCGGCGGAACCGAGCTGACCAGTGCCGCGCTGCTCGCCCCGCTGGTGGGCAAGTCCACGGCGGCCGCGGCCATCCTGATCTGGCGCGTGGTGACCTACTACTTCTATCTGGTGATGGGCGCGCCGGTGTTCGCCCTGATGGCGGGCCGACCCTTGCTGCGCAAGCTGATCGGGATGCGCGAACGCGCCTGAGGCTCAGCCGCTGGACGTCTTGTCGTCTTCGGACGGCGCCTCAGGCTTGAGCGAATCCCAGAGCTCGGCGGCGCCGGGAAACTCGGTGCCGTCCTCGTCGCTCAGCGCGTCGGGATCGTAACGACTGGTACAACCTTCGCCCAGGGTGGGCGGCGGGTTGGCGGTGCCGGGGTTCTTCGGGTCGCTCATGTCGGCCATCTCCGTTGAGCGCAGCGTCCGCCGCCGGAAGACGGCGGAAGCCTGCACAGTACCCAGTCTAAAACGAGAGCGGGTGGATCAGTCGAACACCACGGTCTTGTTGTCGTGCACCAGCACGCGGTCTTCCAGGTGGTAGCGCAGGCCGCGGGCCAGCACCAGCTTCTCCACGTCCTTGCCCAGGCGCACCAGGTCTTCGATGTTGTCGCGGTGGCTGATGCGCACCACGTCCTGCTCGATGATCGGGCCGGCGTCCAGTTCCTCGGTCACGTAGTGGCAGGTCGCGCCGATCAGCTTAACGCCGCGCAGCGAGGCCTGGTGGTAAGGCTTGGCGCCGACGAAGGACGGCAGGAAGCTGTGGTGGATGTTGATCACCTGGTGGCGGTACTTCTGGCACAGGTCCGGCGGCAGGATCTGCATGTAGCGCGCCAGCACCACGTTGTCGGCCTGGTGTTCGTCGATCAGGCGCGACACCTGCTCGAAGGCCGGTTGCTTGTTCTTCGGGTCCACCGGGACATGGAAGTACGGAATACCGTGCCACTCCACCATGCTGCGCAGGTCATCGTGGTTGGCGATCACGCAGGGAATCTCGCAGTCCAGCTCGCCGCTGTGCCAGCGGTGCAGCAGGTCGGCCAGGCAATGCGACTCGCGGCTGGCCATCAGCACGACGCGCTTCTTCACCGAGGAGTCGGTGATGCGCCATTCCATGGAGAACTCACGGGCAATCGGCGCGAAGGCCTGGCGGAACCCGTCGATGTCGAACGGCAGGGAGTCGGCACGAATCTCATGCCGCATGAAGAACCAGCCGTTGTCGTTGTCGGAATGGTGACTGGCCTCGGTGATCCAGCCGTTGTAAGTGGCCAGGAAATTACTCACCTTGGCGACGATGCCAACCCCGTCGGGGCAGGCGATCACCAGTCGGAAAGTGCGCATGGGTGTACTCCAGATACATCGCGAAGGCGGCCATTCTAGCGGCTGACGGGGAAAAGATCAGCCATTGCCGCGGTGCGCCGACGAGAGCCAGTTCGGCGCTGCGCGAGTGCATCGGTTAATTACCGAAATGAATTATTTAAATAAGTGGACAATTACTCACAAAACTTTTCCCAAGCATTTACTTGAACAACTTCGCTGACTATTATGTCTGCTACAAACTTTCCGCCACCGCTGGCCCCAGAACAAGGTACCCAACATGTCGCTGATCAACGAGTACCGCGCTACCGAAGAAGCCATCAAGGAACTTCAGGAGCGCCTGAAATCCCTGGAGCAGGACGACAAGCTGAAGAAAGAGCTCGAGTTCGAAGAGAAACTTCGCGCGCTGATGGCCAGCTATGGCAAGTCCCTGCGTGACGTCATCGCCCTGCTCGATCCGGACGCCAAGCTGAGCAAGTCGCCGCGCGCCGCCAAGGCCACCGTGAGCAAGCGCGCTCGCAAGGTCAAGCAATACAAGAACCCGCACAATGGTGAAGTGATCGAAACCAAGGGCGGCAACCACAAGACCCTCAAGGAATGGAAAGCCAAGTGGGGCGCCGAAGCCGTCGAAGGCTGGGCCACGCTGCTGGGCTGAGCCTTGCGGACATGAAAAACGCCAGCAGATGCTGGCGTTTTTTATTGCCTGCGGGAAAGTACGGCGCGCTACAGCCCATAGCGCGCGCGCAGCACCTGCGCATACTTCTCCCACTCTTGCAGCACCTGGCGTCCGGCCGGCGTGGCATTGACCAACTGTTCGTTCATTGCCGCGGCAAAGTTATCCAGCGTATTCGGCGCGCCCCACTCGGCCTGACTCAGGCGTGCACGGCAGAAGTCCTGCCATTGTTGCTGTTCCATGGCACTCAAAGTTTCCGGGAAATTGCGTGCCCGATAACGGAAGAGAAGTTCCGGAAGTCGCGCATCGTCGAACGGCCATTGCTCTTTCGCCAACCGCGCAGGATCGGCCTGGCGCACCTGTTCGCACAATCTTCGGTCGCGGTCGCCGATAAATCCGTCATACAACTGCTGCTCGGGATCCTCGCTGCCGGCGAAACTTTCTTCGGCATACAAGGGGGCAAGTTTGTCCTGCCAGATGTCCTTCGCCCGGGTCAGCGTCCGGGCTGCTTCCAGGCAGGCATCGAGGTCCAGCCCGATGCGCTCGCGATCCTGCGGACGCAACACCGAGAGCGGCGCCACCACCGGGCACTTGTTGATGTGCAGCAGCTTCAGCGGCACCGGCAGTTCGCCCTCGGCCAGCTCATCGCGACGCGTGTAGAGGCGCTTGCGCAGGGTCTCCGCATCCAGCTCCAGCAAGGGCGAAACGTCGGCACCCAGGTCGCAGACGATCAGTGCGTTGCGGTTGCGCGGGTGCCAGCCCAGCGGCAGCACCACCGACAGATAATGACGGGCGCCGGAGAACATGCCAGAGATGTGCACCATCGGCTGCAGCACGCGCACCTGATCGAGCACGCCCTGCTTGCCGCGCAGGCGATAGAGGTAGTCGTACAGCCTGGGCTGGCGGTCGCGCACCAGCCGGGCCAGGGCGATGGTGGCGCGAACGTCGGACAGCGCATCGTGCGCCTGCCCGTGGTCGATGCCGTTGGCGGCGGTGAGGCGCTCAAGCTTCAGGCTGACGATGCCGTCCTGCTCCGGCCAGACGATGCCTTCGGGGCGCAGCGCATAGGCGGTGCGGACCATGTCGATAAGGTCCCAGCGGCTATTGCCGCCCTGCCACTCTCGGGCATAGGGATCGAAGAAGTTGCGGTACAGGCTGTAGCGCGTCACTTCGTCATCGAAACGCAAGGTGTTGTAGCCCGCCACGCAGGTGGACGGTTGCGCGAGCTCTGCGTACAGGCGCGTCATGAATTCGGCTTCGCCCAGGCCGCGCTCTTCCAGGCGATCGGGGGTGATGCCGGTGACCAGGCAGGCGGCCGGATGCGGGAGGATGTCGTCACTGGGCCGGCAATAGAGGTTCAGCGATTCGCCGATCTCGTTGAGCTGTTCGTCCGTGCGGATGCCGGCGACCTGCAGCGGGCGGTCGCGGCGCGGGTCGATGCCGGTGGTTTCGTAGTCGTACCAGAAGATGCTGGCGTTCATCGTTTTTCCTTGCCTGCAAGCGAGTGCGTCGCAGTCTAACAGTGCGGCCCGCCACACTTCCAAAACGCCTCACTGGCACCTAGCCAGCCCCGGCCTTTATGATGGGCGTCGCAAGGACACACCCCACTGGAAAGGACTTTCCTCATGCAAGACATCGCTGCACAAAATCCCTACAGCGCCCCGCTGAGCAATCTCGAGCCGGGCGCCGCGCAAGGTTCCGTACCTTCCCTCGCCGAGGCCCTGACCCGCGGCTACGACTTCCGCATCGGCGACCTGCTGGGCGAATCCTGGCGTCGCACCAAGGGCGCCAAGGGCCTGATCATCGGCGGCTTCGTGGTCTTCTATGCGGCGATCTTCGCCCTGGTCAACGTGCTCAGCCTGTTCCTCACCGTGGTCGGGGTAGCCGGCATCGCAGGGATGGGCCTGCTCGGCGACAGCGAAGCCGCCGGCGGCATGGCGGTCGGCGCGCTGGTTGCCTTCTTCATCGGCTCCATCGTCCTGAGCTTCGTCGCCACGGCGGTGTGCTACCCGCTGCTGGCGGGCGTGAACATGCTCGGCATTCGCCGTGCGGCCGACCAGCCGCTGCGCTTCAACGAAGTCTTCAGCCACTTCGGCCGTACCTTCCAGGTGGTGGTCTGCGTGCTGCTGAGCACCCTCATGATCTTCATCGGCTACTTCCTCTTCGTGCTGCCGGGCATCTACCTGAGCATCGCCTACATGCTCGCCATTCCCCTGGTGGTCGAGCGCGGCCTGTCGCCCTGGGCGGCGATGGAAGTCTCGCGCAAGGCCATCACCCAGCACTGGTTCAAGGTGTTCGGCCTGCTGCTGGTGTTCGGCCTGCTGTTCATGCTCAGCACCCTGACCCTGGGCATCGCGCTGATCTGGGTGCTGCCGTGGCTGATCGTCGCCATCGGCGTGCTCTACCGGACCATCTTCGGCGTGCTGCCCGCCAAGGCGTGATATCCGGCTGGAAGTGGCGTCCGGCGCCACTTCCAGGTTTTCGAGGCGACCCGCATCGAGTGTCGCCGGCACCACCGGCATTAGCCTGCCTTACCCCTCCCGCGCCGTTACCGATGCGCGCCCAAGGAGCAAAACCATGACTACCGATACTTCCTCCAATCCCTTCGCACCACCCACCAGCCCGCTGCAGGACCCCATCGCCAAAGGCACAGTGCCGAGCATCGAGGAGGCGCTCGCACGCGGTTACGACTTCTCCATCGAAGGCCTGATCAAGGATGCCTGGCAGCGTGTCAACGGCACCAAGGGGCCGATTATCCTCGGCTTCATCGTCTACATGGTCATCGTGCAGGTCATCAGCTTTGTCCTGGGCCTGGTGCTGGGCCTCGGCTTTGCCGCCAGCGGCTCCGAAGCCGGCTTCGGCATGGCCATTCTGCAACTGGTAGTGGGCATAGTGGCGGCCGCGGTCGGCTACCCGTTCCTCGCCGGGATCAACATGCTCGGCATCCGCCGCGCCGCCGACCAGCCCGTCTCGTTCAACGAGATGTTCGGCCACTTCGGCCTCTTCGTGCCGCTGTTCATCACCGGCCTGGTGATGACCCTGCTGGTCTATCTCGGCGTGCTGATCCTGGTGCTGCCCGGCATCTACCTGAGCATCGCCTACATCCTGGCGATCCCGCTGGTGGTGGAGCGCAAGCTGAGCCCCTGGCAGGCGCTGGAGGCTTCGCGCAAGGCGATCACCCAGCACTGGTTCAAGGTATTCGGACTGTTCCTGGTACTTGGCGTGATCCTGATCCTCAGCGCCATTCCGCTGGGCATCGGCCTGATCTGGACACTGCCGCTGTCGATCATTGCCATCGGCGTGCTCTACCGCACCATCTTCGGCGTACTGCCGCCCGCCAACTAAGTCGCCATCGGCCAATCCTCGCCAGCGCGGTTGCCTCGCCGCACCGCGCTGGCTAGCATCTGGCTCCTACGTCATCGACAGCGGTTTCCCTTGAGCCCAGCAGACCTTCATCCCAACGCGTCTTCCCACACGAGCGTCCTGGATACCCGCTACCACGTGGAGACCCCGGAAGGCATCGACCTGCTGCTGCGTCCCGCCGGTGTCGTCCCCCGCGCCCTCGCCTACCTGATCGACCTGGGCATCCGCGTGCTGCTGATGGTGGCGCTGTTCATGCTGCTGGCCTTCCTCGGCGAACTGGGCACGGGCCTGGGGCTGATCCTCACCTTCATCATGACCTGGTGGTACATGGTGCTCTTCGAAGTGCTCAACCAGGGCCGCTCGCCCGGCAAGCAGGTGATGGGCCTGCGCGTGGTGCACGACGACGGCACGCCGATCGGCTGGTCCGCCTCGCTGCTGCGCAACCTGCTGCGCTTCGCCGATATCCTGCCGTTCGCCTATACGCTCGGGCTGCTCAGCTGCCTGTCCAACGCCGGTTTCAAGCGCCTGGGCGACCTCGCCGCCGGCACCCTGGTGATCTACCGCGACCCGCCGCCGAGCCGCCCGCAGGTGCCGCAGACCACCCCCGAACTCGCCCCCTGGCCCTTGAGCCTGGAGGAGCAGCGCGCGCTGATGAGCTTCGCCGAACGCGGCACGCAGCTGTCGGCCGCTCGCCGTGAAGAACTCGCCGGCATCCTCGCGCAACCGCTGGGCACCGCGCCGCAGCAGGCGGAGGCACGCCTCAACCGCATCGCCAGCGGCCTGCTGGGCAACGGGACGGGCCAGCCATGAAGCAGGCCTTCTTCGAGCAACGCCTCCAGGGCAGCTGGAAGCGCTTTGCCAAGCGCCTGGAGCAACTGGAAGGCGGCAAGCGCCAGGAACCCAGCGACAAGCCCGAGGAGTTCGCCGCCGACTACCGGCGCATCTGCCAGCAGCTCGCCCTGGCCCAGGAGCGCGGCTACAGCAGTCACCTGATCGACCAACTGCAGCAACTCGCCATGCGCGGGCACCAGCAGTTCTACCGCCACCGCAGCCACCTGGGCGCGCGCATCCTCGGCTTCCTGGTCGCCGGCTTCCCGCGGCTGGTGCGCGAGGAGTGGCGCTGCATCGCCCTCGCCAGCCTGCTGTTCTATGGCAGCCTGCTGCTGATGGGCGTGCTGGTCTACCACTTCCCCGACCTGGTCTACAGCGTCATGGCGCCGGAGCGGGTTTCCGAGATGGAGTCCATGTACTCGCCGGACACCACGCGCCTGGGCCCCATGAGCACGCGCGACGCCGGCGACGACTGGCAGATGTTCGGCCACTACATCATGAACAACATCGGCATCGCCTTTCAGACCTTCGCCAGCGGCCTGCTCTTCTGCGTCGGCAGCCTGTTCTTCCTGCTGTTCAACGGCGTGGTGATCGGCACCGTCGCCGGCCACCTGACCCAGGTCGGCTACATCGAGACCTTCTGGTCCTTCGTCATCGGCCACGGCGCCTTCGAGCTGACCGCCATCACCTTCGCCGGTGGCGCGGGCCTGAAGCTCGGCTGGGCGCTGCTCTCGCCCGGACGCCTGAGCCGCCTGGAAGCCCTGCGCCAGGCGGCCTCGCGCGCGGTGCAGCTGATCGGCGGGGTGATCCTGATGCTGCTGATCGCCGCCTTCATCGAAGGCTACTGGTCCTCCATCACGCACTTTTCGGCGGCGGTGAAGTACTGGGTCGGTGCCGGACTGTGGCTGCTGGTAGCCAGTTATTTCCTCCTGGCCGGACGGAGACGCCATGCGCCTGACTGACGCCAGCGTCGCCATCCGCCCGCGCAGCGCCTGGGAGGCGCTGGACCTGGGCATCCTCCTCGCCCGCCGTCACGCCGGCGTGCTGATGGCCAGCTGGGCGATCGTCACCCTGCCGGTGTTCGTGCTGCTGTCCGTGCTGCTGTGGAACTACTCCAGCTGGGCGATCCTGATCTTCTGGTGGTTCAAGCCCGCCTTCGAGCGCCTGCCGCTATACATCCTGTCGCGCTCGCTGTTCGGCGACACGCCGACGCTCAAGGAGGCACTGCGTGCCTTCCCCGGCCTGCTCAAGGCACAACTGCTGCCCAGCCTGCTCTGGCGCCGCTTCAGCCCGACCCGCAGTTTCGACCTGCCGGTGCTGCAACTCGAAGGCCTCAAGGGCCAGGCGCGCAGCCAGCGCCTGGTCGTGCTGGGCCAGCGCAACGCCGGCGGCGCCACCTGGCTGACCGTCGTCGGCATGCATTTCGAACTGGCGCTGTGGCTGGGCCTGACCACGCTGATGTACCTGATGCTGCCCAACCAGTGGGTCGAGGACTGGGAGTGGAAGTCGCTGATCAGCGCCGCACAAGGCGACTGGGCGTGGCTCGAGCACATCAGCAACCTGATCTACGCCCTGCTGCTGATCGTCTGGGAACCGGTGTACGTCGCCTGCGGCTTCACCCTCTACCTCAATCGCCGGACCGAGCTGGAAGCCTGGGACATCGAGCTGGTCTTCCGCCGCCTGCGCCAGCGCCTGGTCGGCAGCGCCTATGCCCTGCTGCTGGTCGTGGCCGGCGCCTTTGCCCTGCTGCCAGGCAACGACGCACTGGCCGCCGGCTCGGAAACCGCCAGCAAGGCCAGCCAGAGCTGCCCGCTGCCCGACCAGAACCCCGACGGCCCGCAGGGCGCAAGACTGACCCAGCAGAAACTCAACAGCGAAGATTCACGCAGCGCCGCGGAAAAGATCCTCGCCGCGCCGCCGTTCAGGAACAGCGAAAAAATCACCAGCTGGCGTCTGCATGAAGAGAAGAAAGAACAGAAGCCGGCCGATCCGGACGAGGCCAAGCGGCTGAAGAACTTCTTCGAGGCGCTGGGCAACTGGAAGGCCTTCAAGTTCGCCGCGCAAGGTATCGAGGTGCTGCTCTGGGGCCTGCTGTTCACCCTCATCGCGCTGGTCATCTGGCGCTACCGTGAATGGCTGCGGCTGTTCGTCGGCCGCATCGGCCTGCCGCAGAAGCCGCGCCGCGAAGCGCCCAGCGTGCTGTTCGGGCTGGACCTGGCGCCGGAAACCCTGCCCAGCGACGTGGCCAGCGAAGCCGAGCGCCTGTGGGACGAACAACCCCGCGCCGCGCTCGGCCTGCTCTACCGCGCCCTGCTCAGCCGCCTGCTGCATGACTTCCGCGTGCCGCTGCGCGAATCGACCACCGAAGGCGAAGTGCTGGTGCGCGTGGCCGACCTGAATGACCCGCCGCTGGACAACTTCGCCCGCAGCCTGACCCAACAGTGGCAGGCACTCGCCTACGGGCACCGGGCGCCGCGGGCCGAGCTCAAGCAGCAGCTGTGCGCCGAATGGCGTCATCTGTTCGGCACCGAGGTGCGGGCATGAAGCGCAGCAACCTCGTCCTGCTGGTGCTGCTGTGCTTGCTTGTGCTGGGCGGCATCGGCTACTACCTGTACCGCAACCTCGAGCCCTACACCGAGACCATTGAGCACGGCGCCTCTCCGGAGGCCCGCGCCAACCCCTATCTCGCCGCCGAGATGTACCTGCGCGGCCGCGGCATCCGCGTCACCACCGCCCGCGGCATGGAAGTGCTGGACCAGTTGCCGAGCAAGGGCCAGACCCTGATCCTGCTGGGCACCCGCGAGAACGTCACGCCCACCCAGAATGCCCGCCTGCTCGATTGGGCCAATCGCGGCGGCCACCTCATAGTCACCGCCGAAAGCCTGTGGGACGAAGAGGAAGGCAAGAGCGGCGACGCGCTGCTGGACCAGTTGGGTGTGCAGCAATTCCTCACCTCCGACCTGAAGGACAAGGAAGAGAAATCCGCTGCGTCCGATGACGATTCAGCGGCAACGCCCGAGGACGGACCGCAGGAAAAGGCGGACAAACCGGAAGTGGAGGAAGACCACCCGGACCAGGCTTCCAGCGCCCAGGAAAACGAGGCGGCGGAAGCCGATCCCTACCCGCAGCTGACCAAGCTCTACCTGGAGAACGAGAAGGCTCCGGCCTACATCGACTTCGACACCGACTACCACCTCTTCGACTCGAAGAACCTCGCCTACGCCTGGGCCAACAGCGCCGATTCCACCCACCTGCTGCAACTGCAGCAGGGCCAGGGGCTGATCACCGTGCTCACCGACAACTGGATCTGGCAGAACGGCGAACTCGACACCTACGACAACGCCTGGCTGCTCTGGTACCTGACCCAGGACAGCGCCGTCACGCTGGTCTATCGCGCCGACGGCACCAGCCTGATGACCCTGCTGCTGCGCTACTTCCCGCAGGCCCTGCTGGCCGTCGTCCTGCTGCTGGTGCTGGTGCTCTGGCGCAACGGCCTGCGCCAGGGCCCGCTGCAGCCCAACCCGGACCGCAGCCGCCGGCAACTGGAAGAACACCTGCGCGCCGGCGCCGATTTCATCCTCCGCCAACGCGGCCAGCTCGCCCTGCTGCAGGGCCTGCAACGTGACGTGATGCGCCGGGCGCGGCAGCGCCAGCCCGGCTTCGACCGCCTGCCGGTCGCCGAACAATGGCAAGCTCTGGGCCGCATGACGCGCATGTCGGTCAGCTCCATCAGCCAGGCCATGCGCCCGTATCCGCAACAACGCATGGCCGTCGCCGAATTCACCCGCCAGGTCGCGCACCTGCAAAGCCTCAGGAATGCCCTATGAGTGACCAACCTGAACAGCCTTCCACCACCGCCTCCAATGCCGCTGCCCAGCGTCAGCGCGCCAGCCAGTTGGCCCAGGCGCTGCGCCACGAACTGCAGAAGGCCCTGATCGGCCAGCAGGAGGTGATCGACGATGTGCTCACCGCCCTGCTCGCCGGCGGCCACGTGCTCATCGAAGGCGTTCCCGGCCTGGGCAAGACCCTGCTGGTCCGCGCCCTCGCCCGCTGCTTCGACGGCGGCTTCGCGCGCATCCAGTTCACGCCCGACCTGATGCCCAGCGACGTTACCGGCCACGCCGTGTACGACCTCGCCACCGAGCAGTTCAAGCTGCGCAAGGGCCCGGTGTTCACCCACCTGCTGCTGGCCGACGAGATCAACCGCGCGCCGGCCAAGACCCAGGCCGCCCTGCTGGAAGTGATGCAGGAACGCCAGGTCACCCTCGAGGGCCGCGCCCTGGCGGTGCCGCAGCCATTCATGGTGCTGGCGACGCAGAACCCCATCGAGCAGGAAGGCACCTACCCGCTGCCCGAGGCCGAGCTCGACCGCTTCATGCTCAAGCTGCGCATCGACTACCCGCTGGAGGCCGAGGAGCAGACTCTGGTGCGCCAGGTCACCCGCTCGGCGCGCAGCGACATGCTCGACGTGGCGCCGATGCGCGCGCTGCTCAAGGACAAGGACGTGCTGGCCCTGCAGAAGATCGCTGCCGACCTGCCCATCGACGACCAGGTGCTCGACTACGCCGTGCGCATTGCCCGCACCACGCGCAACTGGCCGGGTCTTGCGCTCGGCGCCGGGCCGCGCGCATCCATCGCCCTGGTGCGTTGCGCCCGCGCCCGAGCGCTGCTGCGCAGCGGCGACTTCGTGATCCCGGACGACGTCAAGGGCAGCGCCCTGGCCGTACTGCGGCATCGCGTGCGCCTGTCGCCGGAACTGGAGATCGAAGGCCTGTCGGTGGACCAGGTGCTGCAACAACTGCTCGACCAGGTACCGGCGCCGCGCGTATGAAGCCATCGCGCGCGCTCCTCGCGCTGCTCGGCGTCCTGCTGGCGATCGCCATCGCCCTGGGCGCGGCCGAGGCACTGGACTCGGGCTGGGCGCTGCTCGGTCGCCTGTGGTGGGGAGCGCTGTGTGCGCTGGTCCTGCTGGCACTGGCCGATGCCCTGTGGCTGCGCCGCACGCCCTCGCCCGAGCTGAAGCGCCAGCTCAGCGGCAACCTGCCGCTGGGGCGCTGGTCCGAGGTGCGCCTGCAATTCCATCATCGCTATGCCCAGCCGCACCGCATCACGGTGTTCGACCACTTGCCCGCCGGCATGGACTTCGAATACCTGCCGCAGACCGTAGACCTCCATCCCGGAGAACAGACCGAGCTGGGCTATCGCGTGCGCCCGCTGTCGCGCGGGCATTTCGTCTTCCCGCGCTGCGAGATCGAACTGGCGAGCCCGCTGCGCCTGTGGAAGGGCCGGCGCTACCTGGAACAGCGCGACGAAACCCGCGTCTACCCGGACTTCGCCCGCCTCTATGGCGCCGAACTGATGGCCGTGGACCACTGGCTCAACCGCATCGGCGTGCGCGCCGGGCAGCGCCGTGGGCTGGGCCTGGATTTCCACCAGCTGCGCGAGTTCCGCGACGGCGACACCCTGCGGCAGATCGACTGGAAGGCCACCGCGCGCAAACGCACACCCATCGCCCGCGAGTACCAGGACGAGCGCGACCAGCAGATTCTCTTCCTGCTCGACTGCGGTCGGCGCATGCGCAGCCACGACGGCGACCTCTCGCACTTCGACCATTCGCTCAACGCCAGCCTGCTGCTGGCCTATGTCGCGCTGCGCCAGGGCGACGCGGTGGGCCTGATGACCTTCGCCGGCGACCAGCCGCGCCACCTGCCGCCGGCCAAGGGCAGCGCCCAGCTCACCGCCCTGCTCAACAGCGTCTACGACCTGCGCAGCAGCCAGCGCCCGGCGGACTTCCCTGCCGCCGTGCAGGCCGTACTCACGCGCCAGCGCCGCCGCGCGCTGGTGGTGATAGTGACCAACCTGCGCGACGAGGACGACGAGGAACTGGTGGCGGCGGTGAAGCGCCTGGGGCGCCAGCACCGCGTGCTGGTGGCGAGCCTGCGCGAGGAAGTGCTGGATCGCCTGCGCCAGTCGCCGGTGGAAGGTTTCGAGGAGGCCCTGGCGTACTGCGGCGCGGTGGATTACCTGAACGCGCGCGCCGGGCTGCACGAGAAGCTGATGGCCCATGGCGTGCCGGTGCTCGACGCGCGGCCGAGTCAGCTGGGGCCGGAACTGATCAGCCGATACCTGGGCTGGAAGAAGGCTGGAGCGCTGTAACGCCGCTCCACATCCGGACGCCAACTCCCTGGCGTCCCACACCGTGCAGGTCGGTCAGCGCGTCCTGCGCTTCAGACCGACTCCACCTGCCGGCGAAAACTGAAATAACGGCGCAGCGCGTCGACCAGCTCGACGTATTCCATCGGCGGCGCCGCCAGGCTGAAGCCCGAATCGTAGTGCCCCGGATTGACGTCCTCGCGGCACCATTGGCAGGTGGCGGCGAACTCGATCAGTTGCAGCTTGCCGTCGTGGCTGGGAATCTTCAGGCGCATTTCGAAGCGGCCACCCACCAGCATCGGCAGCTGGCTGATCAGGAGCAGTCCATCCAGCGACACGTTGCCCAGATAACCCATGGGTTTGTCGGTGATGCTGTTGAACACCTTCAGGTAATAGGGCAGCTGATGGCGCTCGATATGTCGTTGATGACGCATAATGGCGTTTCGCTATGAAATATCGTCCAGTATGACGATGCCGCCCCTGCAGGGCCAGTCCTAACGACAACCTTCCGCCAGCCGTGCGCTAAGCGCCTGACGAGCGGCGTCGAGCTGTGCATCGCTGTAGTAAGTCCTTTCACCATTGCCGTCCTGCGTGAAGTAGCGACCGCCATGACTGAGCGATTCAAGGTCGTGACGCCACTGCGCGCATTGCTGGGTCAGCTTGGCCTGCTGCTGCGCCGCCTGGCTCTGGGCGGCGGCACTTTCATCTCGACGCGCATCGTAGAAACGACGGGTGCGTTCCTCCCGCTCGCGGGTCGCCGCATCACGCTCGACGACCTGCGGCTTGACCTCGACGCGTTGCGCCCCGGGCGGTGGTGTCTCGCTGAAGTGCACCTTTCCCTGAGCGTCGGTCCAGCGGTAGATGTCCGCCGAAGCCAGCAGGGGGAAACACCAGGCGCAGAGCCACAGGGCGCGCATTCGTAACTCCTTGCAGGAAGCATCCATGAGAGTAGCCAGCTATGCGCGCCGCTCAAGCCGGCCCGCGACCGTCGGTCAGGGCGTAGGCGTGTCCAGGCGCAGATCGTTGGGCAGGCGGCCGTTCAAGCGCAGCGTTTCCAGCCGTGCCTTGGCCCGGTAAGCATACTCGCTGGTGGGATAGCGGGCGACGATGAACTGGTAGGTCTGCGCCGCGTCGACGTAGAACTTCTCGCGTTCCAGGCACTGGCCGCGCAGCATCGAGATCTCCGGTTGTATCCACGGCCGCGCGCGGGCCTTGCGCTCGGTCTCGGAAAGCTCCAGTTGCACCCGCTGGCAGTCGCCGTTCTTGTAGGCGCGGTAGGCATTGTTCAGGTGATAGTTCATCGACCAACTGGTGCAGCCGGTAACACTCAGCGCCAGCAGCGCGAGGAAAAGGGTTCGCATGGGCATATCCTCCGTTGGGAAGTGTATCGGCCCGTCTTGGCCGTACTGTAGCCCGCCACTAGACTCACGTGGACCTCGCCCTGGCGCAAAGGAGCTGCCATGCGTTTCGTCCACGCCCTCTCGACTGCCCTGCCGCTCGCCGTGCTGCTGCCCTGGCTCGCCGGCTGTGCCCCCACGACGCCGCTGTTCGTGGCCCAGGTCACCACCGGCGAAGTGGCCGAATACAAGCAGCTCAAGAACAAACGCATGACCGCCGCCGTGGAAGAGGAAGGCGACCTGCTGACCTACAGCGCCCAGGCCATTCGCGACGGCAAGAGCGCGGAGGCCGAGAAGCTCTACCTCACCGGCTACGACAACACCCGCTACGGCCCGGAAGTGCGCGCCATCGCGCTGTACCAGATCGGCCTGATCTACATGAGCCGCTACAACGACCAGCGCGACGATCAGAAGGCCATGGATTACTTCCAGCGCATCGACCGCGAATTCCCCGGCACCAGGGCTGCCGAACACGCCGACGCCCGGGAGCTGATCATCCGCCAGCGCGCCAAGGAGCCGGTGCAGAAGACCGCCAAGCAGCTGCTGGCCGACTGGCAGCCGCAGTACAACCTGGACCTGAACAAGCCGACCCTCGACCCGGACATGACCCTGCTGTCGCGCCGCGCCGTGCTCAAGGGTCGTGTCGATGAAGCAGCCCAGCTCTACCTGCTGGGCGCCAATGACCCGGCCATTCCACCGGATATCCGCGAGAAGGCCCTGTACCAGTTGGGCCTGATGTACATGGCGCCGGACAACCCCCACCCGGACCGCGAGAAGGCCATCGCCTACCTGCGTCGCCAGCTCGCCGAATTCCCCAATGGCGAACTGGCCGACAAGGGCGCCCGCCACCTGGACCGCGCACTGAACCAGACCTCGCCGCGCAGCTGACAGCAAAGCCGCCGTGCGCCGCTGAGCCAGGTCAAGGCGCGCGGCCGGCGCCAGTGTCTACGCTTGCTCTGCATTGAGCGCAGAGCAAGCGAGGACTTTGCCATGAAGCTGCAGCACCTGCTCGTCATCATCGACCCGAGCCGCGAGGACCAGCCCGCCCTTACCCGCGCCCGCTGGATCGCCCAGCGCTGCGGCGCGCGCCTGGAGCTGCTGGCCTGCGAATACAATCCGGCGCTGGACAATGCACTGCTGCTGGAGCGCGGCGACCTCGACGCCGCCCAGCGCAACCTGCTGGACGAGCGCCTGGCCTGGCTTCAACACCTGGCCGCGCCGCTGCGCGATGGCGGCCTCGAAGTTCACTGCCAGGTGCGCTGGGGCAAGTCCCTGCACCACCAGGTGGTCCTGCACTGCGAGCAGACCGCCCCGGACCTGGTACTCAAGTCCGCGCACCACCACAACCTGCTCAAGCGCCTGTTCCTCACCAACAACGACTGGCAACTGATCCGCCATTGCCCGCAGCCGCTGTGGCTGGTGCAGCACGGCGAGTGGGCCGGCCGCAGCCTGTGCGCCGCCGTCGATCCGCTGCATGCCGGCGATGCCCCGGCTGAGCTGGACCATCGCCTGATCAGCGTGGCCCGCGAGCTGGAGCAACGCCTGCAACTGGACGCCCATTACCTGCACGCCTACATGGCGTTGCCGCACACCCTGGCGTTCAACGCCGAGCTGCTGGCCGACTACGATAACTACGTACTGCGCACTGAGGCTCATCACCGCGACGCCTTCGCCGCCCTGCTCGCGCACTACCCGCAGATCGATCGGCAACGCACGCAGCTGGGACAAGGCTTCGCCGAGGAAGTGATCCCGACCTACGTGAAGGACCACGACATCGACCTGCTGCTGATGGGCGCCGTCGCCCGCGGGCAGCTCGACAACGCACTGATCGGCCAGACCGCCGAGCGGGTCTTCGAGGAAGTCGAATGTGATCTGCTGGTGATCCGGCCCCGCACCTGAGAGAGCCACCTGAAAGAGTCACCTGAAGAGAGTAAGATGGCGCCCTGGCCGCTCCGGACCCACTTCGGCGGTGGCCTGACCGCTGCTTTCCCCTAGGAGTCCCGCATGTCCCTTCGCCGCACCAAGATCGTCGCCACCCTCGGCCCAGCCAGCAATTCCCCCGAAGTCCTGGAGCAGCTGATCCTCGCCGGGATCGATGTCGCCCGCCTGAACTTCTCCCACGGCACTCCCGACGAACACCGCGCGCGCGCCCAGCTGGTGCGCGACATCGCCGCCAAGCATGGCCGCTTCGTGGCGCTGCTGGGCGACCTGCAGGGTCCGAAGATCCGCATCGCCAAGTTCACCAACAAGCGTATCGAACTGGCTGTCGGCGACACCTTCCGCTTCTCCACCAGCCACCCGCGCACCGACGGCAACCAGCAAGTGGTCGGCATCGACTACCCGGACCTGGTGAAGGACTGCGGCGTGGGCGACGAGCTGCTGCTGGATGACGGCCGCGTGGTCATGGTGGTGAAGGAAGTGAAAGCGGACGAACTGGTCTGCGAAGTCCTGATCGGCGGCCCGCTGTCCGACCACAAGGGCATCAACCGCCGTGGCGGCGGCCTCACCGCGCCGGCCCTCACCGAGAAGGACAAGGCCGACATCAAGCTCGCCGCGAGCATGGATCTGGACTACGTCGCCGTGTCCTTCCCGCGTGACGCCAAGGACATGGAATACGCCCGCCGCCTGCTTACCGAAGCCGGCGGCAGCGCCTGGCTGGTGGCCAAGATCGAGCGCGCCGAAGCCGTGGCCGACGACGAAGCCCTGGACGGCCTGATCCGCGCCAGCGACGCGGTGATGGTGGCCCGTGGCGACCTCGGCGTGGAAATCGGCGACGCCGAACTGGTGGGCATCCAGAAGAAGATCATTCTGCACGCGCGCCGCTACAACAAGGCGGTGATCACCGCGACCCAGATGATGGAGTCGATGATCCACAACCCGATGCCGACCCGCGCGGAAGTCTCCGACGTGGCCAACGCCGTGCTCGACTACACCGACGCGGTGATGCTCTCGGCCGAATCCGCCGCCGGCGAATACCCGGTGGAAGCGGTCAAGGCCATGGCGCGCATTTGCGCCGGCGCCGAGAAGCACCCGACCACCAAGAAATCCAGCCACCGCCTGGGCCAGACCTTCGAGCGCTGCGACGAGAGCATTGCGCTGGCGGCCATGTACACCGCCAACCACTTCCCGGGCATCAAGGCGATCATCTGCCTGACCGAAAGCGGCTACACCCCGCTGATCATGTCGCGCATCCGCTCTTCGGTACCGATCTTCGCCTACTCCCCGCACCGCGAAACCCAGGCCCGCGTGGCGTTGTTCCGTGGCGTGGAAACCATCCCCTTCGATCCGGCCGCCCTGCCGCCGGAGCGGGTCAGCCAGGAAGCCGTCGACGCGCTGCTGCAGCGTGGCGTGGTGAACACCGGCGACTGGGTGATCCTGACCAAGGGCGACAGCTACACCGCCCAGGGCGGCACCAACACCATGAAGGTGCTGCACGTGGGCGACCTGCTGGTCTGATCCTGCTGCAAGCGAAATTGACAAGGCCGCCTTCGGGCGGCCTTTTCATTGCTGATGCAGAGCCGTCCCTGTAGGAGCGAGCTTGCTCGCGAACCGGGTTCGCGGGCAATTCTGTGGCAGGGCTGTTCGCGAGCAAGCTCGCTCCTACGAAGAGCCGCTCGCCAGACTCCGCGGGCAGCTCATTTACTGCTCAATTCGCCTCAAGGCGCGTGGTGTCTGGCCTGCAGCGGTTGCACCAGAGGTTATCCACAGCACCTTCCACATCAATTGTGAGCAACCTGCGGAGCATCGCTCAAATACCGCTCAATTCCCTGCAGGCCACGGCGGGCGTGGGTTATCCGGGTTGCCCCAGAGCTTATCCACAGCGCGCTCCACAGATTGTGTGGGCAACCTTCGCCCCCGGCGCAGATGTCTCCCGTAGGAGCGGACCTTGTCCGCGAAACCCATCGCGGCGGAATCTTCTCCATCCGGGCAATCCCTCGGCGCGGCGCCCGCTCGACACTGCATTTATCCGTCAACGCCGTATGGGCGGTGGGACTTCGCGGACAAGGTCCGCTCCTACGAAGACGGTTCGGCGTCAGTTGGCAGGAGCGCTGCGTTAGCGGTTGCCTTAAAGAAACTTCGAGAAATCCGGCTGGCGGCGCTGGGTGAAGGCGCTCAGCGCTTCCTGGGCTTCCGGCGAGTGCAGGCGTTGCACGAAGTGCTGGCCCTCTTCCGCCACCACGCGGCGCAGTTCCTCGATGAAGGGCGCCTTGAGCAGGCGCTTGCTCAGCGCCACCGCGGCCGGCGGCAGCTGCAGGAAAGACTGGCAGACCTCACGGGCGCGTTCCAGAGCAGCCGCGCCATCTTCCAGCGCCTCGTTGGCAATACCGTAGGCCACGGCCTGCTCGCCGGTGAAACCCTCGCCGCGCAGCAACAGGCTGGAAGCCTTCACCGGGCCGACCAGGCGCGGCACCAGGAAGCTGGAACCGAACTCCGGGCACAGGCCCAGGTTGACGAAGGGCATCTTCAGCTTGGCGCCCTTGGCGATGAATACCTGGTCGCAATGCAGCAGCAGCGTGGTGCCGATGCCCACGGCCGGGCCGGCGACGGCGGCGACCACCGGCTTGGTGAATTCCATCAGCGCGCGCATGAAGCGGAAAACCGCGCTGTCCGGGCCGCTCGGCGGCTCCTGGAGGAAGTCGACGATGTCGTTGCCGCTGGTGAAGCACTCGGCGTTACCGGTGATCAGCACCACGCGCACCGAACGATCCTCCTGCGCCGCTTCCAGGGCTTCGGCGAGACCGGCGTACATGCTGCGGGTCAGCGCGTTCATCTTGTCCGGACGGTTCAGGCGCAGGGTCAGCAGGCCCTCTTCGCGCTCGACGAGAATCTGTTCGCTCATGGCAATTCCTTGTTCTTATTGAGGTGGGGCGACCGGTTCAGGCGTGAGGCAGGAACAGATCGGCCAGCGTCTGGCCGCGGGGCACACCGCAAAGATAAAGACGGCGGGCGAAGGCATCGACGCTGGCGGGATGGCCGCAGAGTAAGGCGAGGGTTCGCCGGGAAACAAGCCGGAGTTGCGCCAAAACCTCGGCCGACTCGGCCGTGGTCATCAGCGTCACTTCCAGTTCCGGATGGCTGGCGGCCAGGGATTGCAGGGGCTCGGCCAGATAATGGCCGGCGCGGTCATGGGCCTGGTGAATGATACGGATCGGCCCGCTGTGATGCTGCCGCAGTGCTTCGCGCAACACGCCCCAGAGCGGCGCCAGGCCGGTGCCGGAGGCCATCAGCAGCAATGGCCGCTCATGCCATTCCGGGTCGTAGTGCAGCGCGCCGCCACGCAGTTTGCCCAGGCGCAGGTCGTCGCCGACCTTGAGTTCACGGGCGAAATCGGCAAAAGCGCCGGGTTCGCCGCAGTCGATGTGGAATTCCAGCCAGGAATCGAGCCCCGGCACGCTGGCCAGCGAATAGGGCCGCGCGATGCCTTCGGCGCTCCAGAGGATCAGGTGCTGCCCGGCGCTGTAACGCAGCGAGCGTTGCGGAGTGAGCCGCAGGCGCAGCACGTCCGGCGCCGGCCAGTCCAGTTCGGTCACCGTGGCCGGCAGGCCGTCGCGCTGCGGGTCGAAGGTTTCCACCGTCAGGTCCTGGGTCACGCGGCACTGGCAGGACAGCCGCCAGCCTTCCGCGCGCCGCGCCGTGTCCAGTGCATCGGGCAAGGCATCCTCCACCTCGCCGGCGGTGCAGCGCACCAGGCAGGCGTGGCAACTCCCGGCCCGGCAGCTGTAGGGCACGGCGATGCCGGCCCCGCGCAGGGCATCGAGCAGGTTGACTCCGGGGCTTACCGAAAAGCGTTGCGATCCGGCCTGTATCTCAGGCACGCGTCCACTCCCATGCGGCATCGCAGCGGTCACGTCCGCTGCGTTTCGCACGGTAGAGCGCCTGGTCAGCCCGTTGCAAGGCCTCGTCGAGATCGTCGTCGGCGTCGAGCAGGGTCATCCCCGCCGACAGACTCAGGGTTTCGATTTTCACTCCCACCGGCTCCGCCGCCGAATAGGCCAGCCGCAGGCGTTCGCAGCAACTGGTGAGGCGGTCGGCGTCGGCATCGGGCAGCAGCAGGACGAACTCTTCACCGCCATAGCGCGCCAGGATGTCGCCCTCGCGCAGGCAGGCCCGCGCTACGGCGGCAAAAGTCTGCAATACGCGGTCGCCGGCGGCATGGCCGTGGACATCGTTGATCCGCTTGAAGTGGTCCAGGTCGATCAGCGCCAGGCCGTGGCGCTGGCCGGGGCGCATGTCTTCCAGCGCGCGCCCGGCCAGGCGCAGGAAATGGCGGCGGTTGAACAGCCCGGTGAGTTCGTCGGTGGCCACCAGGTCTTCGAGCTGGCGCATCATGCCGCGCAGGGTGTCCTGGTGCGCCTGCAGCGCGTAGCGGCGCTGGCGCATGCGTTGGCGCAGCGACTGCACGTAGCCGGCGAACAGGCTCAGCCAGGTCAGCACGATGAACAGCACCAGCAACTGCAGCACCGCCTGGGCGGGCAGTTGCAGGCGTTGCTGGAAGGCTTCGTGAAGATTGAGCCCGGCGAAGGCGATGAAGGCCAGCGCGGCGCAGCGGGCGAACACCCGCGGCTGCAACTGGAACACGCCGAACAGCAGGATCAGCACGTAGAGCACCATCAGCGTGCCGCGCGCGGTATCGACGTTGGCCAGGAACAGGGTGTGCCAGACCACCGCCACCAGCACCTGCGGCTCGGTCATGCTCGGGTCGGTGAAGCGCTGGTTGCGCCCGCTGAGGAACAGCCAGGCGAACACCACCTGGCTGCCGGCGACCAGCAGGGTGCAGGTCAGGGCAAAGCTGGTAGGGGCGCGGTAGAACTCGCCGAACACCGCCAACCACAGCAAGAGCAGCGCCAGGGCATAGGTCCCGAGGGCCATGCCGAATCGCCTGATGAGTAGTTTTTGTAAGGCGTGCTGCTTCAGAGGTGGTTTCAGCGTGCTCATGGGGCTCCGTCCCGTAATGGCACCTGGCCTTCACTCTACTATCAAAGCGCCCCAGTGCCTAGCCGATCGGAATGTGGGCGACCGAAGGCCTTCCTTACCGAGCCGGCGCTATCCGGGGAGCCATCTGGGACCAAGGTCGGATCACTGGCGGGTGCGCGGCAGGCGGCCGCAGCGGTATACTACGGCGCCTTTTTTCGCCGGAACCGTGCCGGCGTTCTCCCGATGTAGCAGGCCGCGTGCCTGTCTTTCCTGCCTGAAGAGGACCGTGCTCCATGGCCGTGATCAAGCAAGACGACCTGATCCAGAGCGTCGCCGATGCCCTGCAGTTCATCTCCTACTACCACCCGGTTGATTTCATCCAGGCCATGCATGAGGCCTACCTGCGCGAAGAATCGCCGGCCGCCCGGGACTCGATGGCGCAGATCCTGATCAACTCGCGCATGTGCGCCACCGGCCACCGCCCGATCTGCCAGGACACCGGCATCGTCACCGTGTTCGTCCGCGTCGGCATGGACGTGAGCTGGGCCGGCGCCACCATGAGCGTCGACGACATGATCAACGAAGGCGTACGTCGCGCCTACAACCTACCGGAGAACGTCCTGCGCGCCTCCATCCTGGCCGACCCGGCCGGCGCGCGTAAGAACACCAAGGACAACACCCCGGCGGTGATCCACTACTCCATCGTCCCGGGCAACACCGTGGAAGTGGACGTGGCGGCCAAGGGCGGCGGCTCCGAGAACAAGTCTAAGATGGCCATGCTCAACCCGTCCGACTCCATCGTCGACTGGGTCCTGAAGACCGTTCCGACCATGGGCGCCGGCTGGTGCCCGCCGGGCATGCTCGGCATCGGCATCGGCGGTACCGCCGAGAAGGCCGCGGTGATGGCGAAGGAAGTCCTGATGGACGAGATCGACATCCACGAGTTGAAGGCCCGCGGTCCGCAGAACAGGATCGAGGAAATGCGCCTCGAACTGTTCGAGAAGGTCAACCAGCTGGGCATCGGCGCCCAGGGCCTGGGCGGCCTGACCACCGTGCTCGACGTGAAGATCATGGACTACCCGACCCACGCCGCTTCCCTGCCGGTGTGCATGATCCCCAACTGCGCCGCCACCCGCCATGCGCACTTCGTGCTCGACGGCTCGGGCCCGGCCGAACTGGAAGCGCCGTCGCTGGACGCCTACCCGGAAATCGTCTGGGAAGCCGGCCCGTCCGCGCGCCGCGTCAACCTCGACAGCATCACCCCGGAAGAAGTGCAGAGCTGGAAGCCGGGCGAGACCATCCTGCTCAACGGCAAGATGCTCACCGGCCGCGACGCCGCGCACAAGCGCATGGTCGACATGCTGAACAAGGGCGAAGAGCTGCCGGTGGACCTCAAGGGCCGCTTCATCTATTACGTCGGCCCGGTCGATCCGGTCGGTGACGAAGTGGTTGGCCCGGCTGGCCCGACCACCGCGACCCGGATGGACAAGTTCACCCGCCAGATCCTCGAGCAGACCGGCCTGCTGGGCATGATCGGCAAGTCCGAGCGCGGCCCCATCGCCATCGAGGCGATCAAGGACAACAAGGCCGTCTACCTGATGGCCGTGGGCGGCGCCGCCTACCTGGTCGCCCAGGCGATCAAGAAGTCCAAGGTCCTCGCCTTCGCCGAACTGGGCATGGAAGCGATCTACGAGTTCGAAGTCAAAGACATGCCGGTGACCGTTGCGGTCGATACCAATGGCGAGTCGGTGCACATCACCGGCCCGGCCATCTGGCAGAAGAAGATCGCCGAGAACCTGGCGGTGGAAGTGCAGTAAGGCTTCGCCTTCGCTCCGTGAAAAAGCCCGGCCATGTGCCGGGCTTTTTTATTGGCACCTGTAGGAGCGAGCTTGCTCGCGAACAGAGTTCCCGGGGGGCGCCGAGGCTGGGCGATTCGAGAGCAAGCTCGCTCCTACGAAGAGCATGCCGGCTTGCGCTGGGGCCGCTCCCGTAGGAGCGGACCTTGTCCGCGAAAGGCGGGCAGCGCCCGCCCCTGGCCGTCACGCGCTGCGCGGCACCCGGTTCAATTCCACGACATTGTCGCGGCGCTGGGCGAGGAAGCGCGTGCAGCTCACCCGCAGGAAGGAAGCGAAGTTCACCACCTCACCGCGGTAGTCCATCACCTCGTCATAGAGCTTGGCGATCAGCTGGTTGGTAGTCATGCCGTCCACCTCGGCGATCTCGCGCAGGATGTCCCAGAACTGGTTCTCCAGACGCAGCGTGGTGACCACGCCGCGGATGCGCAGGGATCGGGAGCGCGACTCGTAGAGAATCGGGTCGGCCTTTACATAGAGTTCGCACATGGACGGCTTCTCCGGCGTCGGTGACGGGCCAGTTTACAGGCTGATCTTCGTGCCCAGCACCTCGAGGAATTTCGCCAGCCACGCCGGATGCGCCGGCCATGCCGGCGCGGTGACCAGATTGCCGTCGACATGGGCGGCGTCCACCGGGATGTCCACGTACTCGCCGCCGGCCAGGGTCACTTCCGGACCGCAGGCCGGGTAGGCGCTGCAGGCGCGGCCCTTGAGCACGCCGGCGGCGGCCAGCAGCTGGGCGCCGTGGCAGACAGCGGCGATGGGCTTCTTCGCGGCGTCGAAGGCCTTCACCAGTTCGATAACCCTGGCGTTCAGGCGCAAGTATTCCGGGGCGCGGCCGCCGGGGATCAACAGCGCGTCGTAGTCTTCGGCGCGCACACCGGCAAAGTCGGCATTCAGGGCGAAGTTGTGACCGGGCTTCTCGCTGTAGGTCTGGTCACCTTCGAAATCGTGGATGGCGGTACGGATGCTCTGGCCAGCCTTCTTGTCCGGGCAGACGGCATGGACGATGTGCCCGACCATCAGCAGCGCCTGGAACGGCACCATGGTTTCGTAGTCTTCGGCGTAGTCGCCGACCAGCATCAGGATCTTCTTCGCGGCCATCTGGGCATCCTCCCGGCAGGGCCCGGCCATGGTGGCCGGGCATGCGGGAGAGCTTAGCCAGTGGCGCGGTCAGCGGGTAATACGCCGCTACTACACCGCCACGCGCTGGGCCGGCCTGGCGCTCGCCTGCTGCTGGGCGACCTGGCGGGCATCCTCGAGGATCAGGTCGGCGCCCTTCTCCGCCACCATCATCACCGCGGCGTTGGTGTTGCCGGAGGTGACGTTGGGGAAGATCGACGCATCGACCACGCGCAGGCCCTTGAGGCCATGCACGCGCAGGCGGTTGTCCACCACCGAGGTCTGCGGATCGTTGCCCATGGCGCAGCTGCCGCACAGGTGGTAGATCGAGCCGCAGTTCTCGCGGAAGTACTGCAGCATCTGCTCGTCGGACTGGGTGGCCGGTCCCGGCAGCACTTCCTCCAGCGTGATCTTCTTCAGCGCCGGGGCGTTCATGATCCTGCGGATCAGGTGGCTGCCCTGGATGGCTTCGTCGATGTCCTTCTGCGTGCTCAGGTAGTTCGGGTCGATCAGCGCGGCGTCGGCCGGGTTCTTCGAGGCGATGCGGATTTCGCCGCGGCTGGTCGGCCGGCACGGGTTGAAGCAGAGCAGGAAGCCCGAGTACGGCTCGGGTTTCAGGCTGGCCTTGTTGCTCTTGGGGATCTGGTACGACAGCGGGTTGAAGTACAGCTGCAGGTTCGGATGTTCCAGCTGCTCGTCGCTGCGGAAGAAACCGCCGCTCTGGTTCACGCTCATCGACAGCGGGCCCTTGCGGGTCAGCAGGTACTCCAGGCCCAGCTTCGCCTGGCCGAACAGCGAGCCGAAGTCGTCGTTCAGGGTGCGGATGTTGGCCTTGTAGTAGTAGCTGACGCAGAGGTGGTCCTGCAGGTTCCTGCCCACCGCTGGCAGTTCATGGACCTGCGCAATATTGTGCTCGTCCAGCAGCTCGCGGTCGGCAACCCCGGACAGTTGCAGCAGCTTGGGCGAATCCACCGCGCCGGCAGCGAGGATGACTTCGCGCTCGGCATGGAACTCGCGCTGCACGCCGCTCTGCTGCACGCTCACGCCGATGGCGCGCTTGTGCTCGTCGAACAGCACGCGCTCCACCAGCGCGTTGCGCTCGATGGTCAGGTTGGCGCGGTTCTGCGCCGGATGCAGGTAGGCGAAGCTGCTGGAACAGCGCTGGCCGTTCCTGGTGTTGACGTCGTAGAGGCCGGCGCCTTCGAAGTCCTTGCCGTTGAAGTCGTCGCTCAGCGGATAGCCCAGCTCCTGGCAGCCTTCGAGGAAGCTGTCGCAGATCGGGTGGGTGTGCCCCTTCATCGGCGTGATGCGGATCGGACCGTCAGCACCGTGGTACTCGGTGTTGCCCAGCGGGTGCGATTCCAGCTTGCGGAAGTACGGCAGCACGTCCTTGAACGACCAGCCCTGGTTGCCATTGGCCGCCCAGTCATCGAAGTCATGGGCCTGGCCGCGCACATAGATCATCGCGTTGATCGAGCCCGAGCCGCCCTGCACCTTGCCCCGCGGCGCATAGAGTTCGCGGTTGGCGAGCTGCTTCTGCGGCTGGCTGTAGTACATCCAGTTGAAGGTCGGGTTGTAGTAGAGCTTGGCGAAGCCCACCGGGATCCTGAACCAGTGCGAGCTGTCCTTGCCGCCAGCCTCCAGCAGCAGGACGCTGTGTTCGCCCGATTCGCTCAGACGGGCGGCGAGGATGCAACCGGCGGAACCGGCGCCGACGATGATGTAGTCGTATTTCATGGAATGCGTACCGCGGTATTGGGTAGAACCCCGCCCCACTCTTTCCTTGAGGGAAAGGCCAGGGACGGGTCCGGCATCAGCCTTTGGCCGGTGCGTTGTCTTTAACGTCGACAGGGTCCGGGCCCATCTGCAGGTGCAGACGCTCGCCTGCGTAGGGGCTGTGGGCGCGCACCACGTCCATGTCCAGCTCGACGCCCAGGCCGGGCTCGCTGGACGGGATGATGTAGCCGTCTTCCCACTGCAGCGGCTTCTTCAGCACCTGCGCATGGAAGCCGTCCCAGGTGCCGATGCTTTCCTGGATCAGGAAGTTCGGCGTGCAGGCTGCCAGCTGGAAGCTCGCCGCCGCGCCGATCGGACCGTTGTAGAGGTGCGGGGCGATCTGCGCGTAGAAGGCTTCGGCCATGGAGGCAATCTTCTTGCCTTCGAGCAGGCCGCCGCAGCGACCGACGTTCATCTGCAGGATCGACGCACCGCCGGCCTGCAGCAGCTTGAAGAACTCGTACTTGGTGGTCAGGCGTTCGCCGGTGGCAATCGGAATGCTGGTCTTGGCAGCGACCTGGCCCATGGCGTCTTCCTGGCCCGGCGGGATCGGCTCCTCGAACCACAGCGGGTCGTACTTCTCCAGGCGCCTGGCCAGGCGGATGGCCGAGGACGGCACCATCTGCCCGTGGGTGCCGAACAGCAGGTCGCATTTGTTACCCACCGCTTCGCGGATCTTGCGGCAGAAGGTCTCGCAGCGATCCAGCACTTCCAGCGACACCTGGTGGCCGGAGAACGCGGTGTAGGGGCCGGCCGGGTCGAACTTCACGGCGGTGAAGCCCAGCTTCATGTTCTCGATGGCGCACTCCGCGGCCAGGTCCGGGTCGGAGTAGTCGTACTCGCCCTGGGCGTTCTTCGGGTACAGGTAGGTGTAGGAGCGCAGGCGCTCGTGGACCTTGCCGCCGAGCAGCTCGTAGACCGGCTTGTTCGCCGCCTTGCCGATGATGTCCCAGCAGGCCATTTCCAGGCCGCTGACGATGCCCATCATGGTCAGGTCGGGGCGCTGGGTGAAACCGCTCGAATAGGCGCGGCGGAAGAAGCGTTCGATGTGGTGCGGGTCCTGGTTCTCCAGGTAGCGACCGAACACGTCCTCGATGGCCGGGACCATGACCCTGGGATGGAAAGTGGCGGCGTAGATTTCGCCGACGCCTTCGATACCGCAATCGGTCTTCAACTTGACGAACAGCCAGTACATGCCGCCGACGTGGGGCGGTGGGACGGCGACCACATGGGTTTCGAGGGAGACGATCTTCATGCTTGCTTCGCTCTCTTCTGAATGCGCTTGTTCAGGATCAGGGTGGCGACCACGCCCAGCAGGCCCATCACCACGACGTAGGAGAAATAGATCTGGTAGCCGACGAAGCCGGGGAAGCGGTCGGTGATCCAGCCGTTGAGCAGCGGCAGGTAGGCATCGGGCGAATAGCCGATGACCGAGATGATGCCGATGGCCAGGCCCGTGACGCGCAGCGGGATGCGGCAGTCGTCCAGCACCGCCCAGTACAGGCCACGGATGGCGTAGGTCATCAGGCCGATGAAGATCACCAGGAAGATCAGCACGCCGAGCACGTGCAGGCTTGGCAGCACGATCAGGCCGATCATGCCCAGCGCCGACAACAGCATTGCCCAGGTCAGTACGCCGGCCTTGGAGAAGCGGTCGCCCAGCCACCCGCCGCCGATGCCGCCCACCGGGCGCATCCACAGCTTGACGGTGGTGATGACGCCGGCGGCGGTGGCGGAGAGACCGAAGCCGCCTTCCTGCAGGTAGGCCGAGAAGCTGTAGGTGGCCCAGAAGAAGTGGTAGCCGCAGAACACGATGGCGGTCACCAGCCACAGCTCGGGAATGCGCAGCAGGGTGCGGAAGTCTTCCAGCAGGTTGCCCTTCTCGGCGCGAGTGTCCTTGCCGTTCTTCTGCGGATCGCGCACCAGCATCAGCGCGGCGCCGAGGACGATGCAGAAGACCGCGTACATATGGATGACCAGTTGCAGTCCCTGGGCGTTCTTCTCGCCGCGGGTCTCGGTGACGTAGGCGAACAATGCGATGGCGACGGTCGCCAGCAGCGCCTCGACCAGCCCGCGGCCGCCGTCGAGCACGCCGAAGAAGCGGCCCTGTTCATCCTCGCCGGCGAGCATCTTCACCCGCTTGATCAGCGCGGCCCAGAAGGTCAGGCCGGTAGTGATGCCGAAGCCGCAGAAGATCACCAGCAGCGTGTCGAAGCCCGGCAGCATCGCGTACCACATGCCCAGCAGGCCGGTGCCGATCAGCGAGAAGCTGATCAGGAAGCGCGGTGACAGGCGATCCGCGAGCCAGCCGCTGGGCAGGTAGCTGAGCAGGAAGGCGGTGCCGAGGATCGAGTAGAGGTAGCCCAGTTCGCTGTTGTTGATCGCCAGCGCCTCGAGCATGGTGCTCTGGTACACCTGGCGCAGGTACAGCATCGGGTAGATCGCCCCCGCCGCGAGCACGAGCAGGGCGAGCTGGATGTAACGGCTGAGGTTGGCGTTGGCGGGCACGGCCATGGGCATGGCATCTGCACTTATTGTTTTTTTCATCATGCATCTCGCAGCCGGCTCGGTCGCCGGCAACTGGTCGGAACAGCGGTGGGAGTGACGGGGCCGGGCAGCGGGCCCCGCGGATTGGATCAGCAGATCAGAACTTCAGAACCACGAGGCGTGTCTGGGTGAACTCCAGCATCCCGTGCTTGCCGTCGTCGCCGCCAAGGCCCGAGCGCTTCCAGCCGGCGTGGAAGCCCTGGTAGGGGTCGGCGGGCGTGCGGTTGATGTAGATCTCGCCAGCCTCGATGTGGTTGGCGACCTTCATGGCGTTGCGGTAGTTCTCGGTGTAGAGCACCGAGGACAGGCCGAACTGGTGGTCGTTGGCCATGGCCAGCGCGTCGTCGAGGGTCTCGTAGGACAGCACTGGCAGCACCGGGCCGAAGATCTCCTCCTGGACGATCTCCATGTCCTGGCGGCAGCCGCTGAGCAGGGTCGCCGGGTAGAAGTGGCCGGCGCCCTCGGGCAGCACGCCGCCGCACTCCAGCACGGCACCTTCGGCCAGAGCGCGCTGGACCTTGGCATGAACGTCGGCACGGGCCCGGCCGTATTGCAGCGGGCCCATCAGGCTGGGGTCTTCGGCACGGTTGCCGATGCGCACGGCGGCCATCTTCTCGCGCAGCAGGGCGAGGAAGCGGTCATGCACGCTGGCCTGCACGTAGACGCGCTCGATGGCGGTGCACAACTGGCCGCAATGGGTGGTCTTGGAGGCGACGATGGCGGCGGCGGCCTTCTCCAGGTCGGCGTCCGCCTCGATGATCGCCGGGGTCTTGCCGCCCAGCTCCAGGGACGGCTTGGCGATGTTGGCCTTGCAATAGTCAAGCACGATGCGGCCGGCGCCGACGCTGCCGGTCAGGGTGATCAGGCCGATCTGCGGCTGCTGGCAGAGCACGGCGGCAACATCGTGGTTCATGGTCAGCACGTTCAGCACGCCGGCGGGCAGCCCGGCCTCCTCGGCGCAGCGGGCGATTTCGAAGGCCGAGGTCGGGGTGTTGTTGCTCGGGCGCACCACCACGGTGTTGCCGGTGATCAGCGCCGGCGCGACCTTGCGCAGGAAGGTGTAGACCGGATAGTTGAACGGGATCAGCGCCGCGACCACGCCGA
>NZ_JBGLYK010000470.1:0-703 GCF_047304025.1 Pseudomonas sp. Pseusp97
CCGGCGAGATCACCGTGCTGGCCGGCCACGGCAACAACGCTGGCGACGGCTACCTGATCGCTGCCCTGGCCCTGCGCGCCGGCTGGCGCGTGCGCGTGCTGGCGGTGGGTGATACGTCCCGCCTGTCCGGCGACGCTGCCTCGGCCCATGGCGAAGCGCGCTCGGTCGGCGTGGATATCGAAGCCTGGAGCGACCGCGCCGAGCTGCGCGGTGTGCTGGTGGACGCGCTGCTGGGCACCGGCCTGGGTGGCGAGGTGCGCGAGCCTTACGCCGCTGCTATTGCCGCTATCAATGCCAGTGGTTTGCCGGTGCTGGCGGTGGACATCCCCTCCGGCCTCAGCGCCGATACCGGGCAGGTGTTGGGTTGTGCGGTGAATGCCGACCTGACCGTGACTTTCATCGGCCTCAAGCTCGGCCTGTTCACCGCCAATGGCCCCGATCAGTGCGGCGAACTGGTGTTCGATGGGCTCGACGCCGATCCTGCGCTGATTCCAGAAAACGCCGTCGCACGCCGTCTCGCTCCCGCATCGCTGGCGCGCCTGGCCGCTCGCCCGAAGGCTGCGCACAAGGGCCAATTCGGCCACGCGCTGGTGATCGGTGGCGATACCGGCATGGGCGGCGCGGTGCTGCTGGCCGCCGAGAGCGCGCTGCGCTGCGGGGCCGGGCTGGCTTCCCTGGCGACTCGCGCCGCCCATGTGCCCGC
>NZ_JBGLYK010000471.1:0-672 GCF_047304025.1 Pseudomonas sp. Pseusp97
GGACTGGGGGCCGGCGCCACGGGGGCTGGCGGGGCTTCGGCAGGAGCCTGCTCGACGACCGCCTCGCGGGACAGGTTCACCGTTACCCGGCGGTTCTTCGCACGGTTGGCGGCGGAATTGTTCTTCACCAGCGGGTAGCGCTCGCCATAGAAGCGCACGGTGATCTGCGATTCCGCCACGCCATTGGCCTTGAGATATTCCATCACGGCGATGGCGCGGCGGCGCGAGGCCTCGCGGTTGGCCAGGCGGTTGCCGCCGTTGTCGGAATGGCCGTCCAGCTCGATGCGGTTCACCGTCGGATCGGCCTTCATGTACTGCAGGATGATGTCCAGCTTGGCGCGGCCCAGCGGATCGACCTCGGTGCCGCCGTCGGGAAAGCCGATCTGGCTCTGGCGCACCTGGTCGAAGTTGACCGGGAGCATCTTCGTCGAACAGTCCTGGAACTGCGCGTAACCGTCGGCGAAACGCGTCGGCAGCAAGCGTACCAACAGGTTCTCGCCGGTACGGGTGCGATGGCGGACCTCCGGCGTACGCCCCTCCAGCAGCCCCCCGAGCAGGCGCCCGGCCTGCTGCTGGGTACTGTTGAACGGCACCTCGCCGGCACGTACGGCGACCAAGCCCAGGTTCAGGTCGCCCTGCCCCGGCCGCCACGGCGGCGCAGCTGCCAGCAAG
>NZ_JBGLYK010000472.1:0-623 GCF_047304025.1 Pseudomonas sp. Pseusp97
GCCACCGCGAGCGCCTGGCCGGCGGGCGTCCAGCCCAGCGCCGGGGCGATGTCCCGCGCCAGCTGCTCCAGACGGCGCAGCACCTGGGCCTGGGTTGAGCTTTCGGACTGCACCACGGCGATGAAGTAGTCCGCGTAGGGCAGCAGTGAGGGGTCGTTGCGCACGCTGGTCAGCACCTCTTCGGGATGGCCGTGGTGAACGTTGAGCAGGCGCAGGTGGCTTTCCAGGTCGGCGGCCTCGTCGATCAGGCCCTCGCGGATCAGCCGCGGCACGTGCAGTTCGATGTCCGGTGCGAGTTCCGCGCGGGACTGGTTCTTGTCCTCGGCCGGGAACACCGCGCGGACCACGCCGATGCGCGGGCGGCGCGTTTCCTCCCGCCAGGCGCCCAGGTAGGCGTCGGCCAGGGGCTTCTGCACCGTCAGCGGGTCGTGGGTGGCGGTGCCCAGCAACAGGCCGTTGCCCTGCTCGGCAGCATACACCGCGCCGGATTCGCTGCCGTGGGAATGCCAGAGCCGCTCGCGCAGCGCGGCCGCCGGCGGATGCAGGCGCAGTTGCGCCTCACCCGCCAGCGCTGCCCGTAGCGTCCGAAAGCGCTGAACATGTCCAGTCTCTTATTAAAATAT
>NZ_JBGLYK010000473.1:0-656 GCF_047304025.1 Pseudomonas sp. Pseusp97
CGCGCTGGCAGAGATTGCCCGGCTGGCCAATTCCGGCCTGGCCACCGAGGCACGCAAGCGCTGCGAGGCGTTGCTGGCCGACAAGGGCCCGAACGCCGAAGCCTTCTACTGGCTCGGCCTGCTGGCCGATGCCCAGGGCCACGGCAGCGAGGCGCAGGGTTTCTACCGCAAGGCGCTGTATCTGCAACCCGATCACCAGGAAAGCCTGCAACACCTGGCCGCGCTGCTCGCTGCCCAGGGGGATGCGGCCGGGGCCCGGCGCCTGCAGGAACGTGCTGCGCGAGGAGTGAAGCGCAATGGTTGAACGCGACTCTGCATACCTCGACAGCTCGTCTCTGGGCGGCGACCTGCCGAGCGTGGACGACTGCTGGAACCGCATCGGCGTGCGCGGCGATCGCAGTTGCCCGAAGCTCGCCGAGTACATCCATTGCCGCAATTGCCCGGTGCATGCCGCCGCCGCCATCAGCCTGCTGGACCGTTACGCACTGAACAGCGAAACGGCGGACCTGGCGCCGGTGGAAAGCGCCGAGCCCGCTGTCGAAGCGGGCAGTCCGCACCTGATCTTCCGCCTCGGCGAGGAATGGCTGGGCCTGCCCACCCGCGCCCTGGCCGAAGTGGCGCCCGCCTGCGTGGTGCATTCGTTGCCGCACCAGCGC
>NZ_JBGLYK010000474.1:0-650 GCF_047304025.1 Pseudomonas sp. Pseusp97
CCCCCCCCCCCCCCCCCCCCCCCCCCCCCCCCCCCCCCCCCCCCCCCCCCCCCCCCCCCCCCCCCCCCCCCCCCCCCCCCCCCCCCCCCCGCCAGGTATCGGCGCATAACCCGTTCCGGGATATGCGCCCTACGGTGCTGCTCTTCGTAGGAGCGAGCTTGCTCGCGAACCGACCAGCTCTGGAGCTGCCGGGGAGCTGCGTTCGCGAGCAATAACGATGGCGTCCCCCTCGCTCCTACAGGTGGTTCCCGGCGTTAGGCGCGGTATCCGGCGGTTATCCGTCCGACGAAATGCATCCGCGCGCCGTGGCCTGAAGGCGCTGTAGCACGTCTCACACCCAGGCCTGATAACCCGCCGCCTGCTCTGCCTCGCGGCCCGCTTCCAGCGCCGGTGTCGCAGCCGCACCGCGGCAATTGTTTTCCCACAGAAAAGCTCGAACAATGAGCCGTCAGGCCGCGCCGCCGGAGGTAATGCCAGTGACCCAAGTGTCCCCGCGAGACAGCGCCGCGCAAGTCGCAAGCGCCATCGCAGAAAGTGTCAAGTACCAGGGCCGCAAGGCCAGCCGCCAGGGCAGCGAGCAGCGCCGCCAGGCGATCCTCGACGCTGGCCCAGAAGGTCGACAGGGCTTCGGCGCTGCGTTCGACGAAGAG
>NZ_JBGLYK010000475.1:0-648 GCF_047304025.1 Pseudomonas sp. Pseusp97
GCATAGGCCAGCGCCGCGGGATGCGCGCTTCGCCGCCGGCGTGGGCATGGGCGCGGCGCTGGCCTATGCGTGCATTTCCGCCAGCGGCATGCTGCTGATGCGCGAACACATTGCCGGGCTCTACACCCAGGACCCGGAAGTGCTGGCACTGGCCGCCACGCTGCTGGTGTTCTCGGCGCTGTTCCAGTTCTCCGACGCCGTGCAGGTCACCGCCGCCGGCGCACTGCGCGGCTACCAGGACACCCGCGCGACCATGATCATGACCCTGTTCGCCTACTGGGGCATCGGCCTGCCGGTGGGCTACAGCCTCGGCCTCGCCCACTGGCTGCAGGAGCCCACCGGCCCGCGCGGGCTGTGGGAAGGCCTGATCGTCGGCCTGACCTGCGCCGCGATCATGCTGTGCATCCGCCTGTCGCGCAGCGCCAGGCGGCAGATCGTGCTGAACGAAAGGCGCACGGCGGGCTGATCCCCCACAACGCAAAAAGCCGCCCACGGGCGGCTTTTTCATTGAGAGGTCCCACGGGAAGAACACCCATCCTACGAATCTGAAGACTCTGTAGGAGCGGGCGTTGGGGCGGACCGGGTGCCCCCAGGCGCCCGGGGGAAGCGGGTAGCGAGCCAGCACGCGGCAAAAAAATCAGAAACCAC
>NZ_JBGLYK010000476.1:0-635 GCF_047304025.1 Pseudomonas sp. Pseusp97
CAAATCGAGGATTTCACCATGACCAACGCCACCTACAACCGCCTGGACAAAGACAACGCCGCCGTACTGCTGGTCGATCACCAGGCTGGTCTGCTCTCGCTGGTCCGCGACATCGACCCGGACAAGTTCAAGAACAACGTGCTGGCGCTGGGCGACCTGGCCAAGTTCTTCAACCTGCCGACCATCCTCACCACCAGCTTCGAAACCGGCCCCAACGGCCCGCTGGTTCCCGAGCTGAAAGCCCAGTTCCCGGACGCGCCGTACATCGCCCGCCCCGGCCAGATCAACGCCTGGGACAACGAGGACTTCGTGAAAGCGGTGAAGGCCACCGGCAAGAAGCAGCTGATCATCGCCGGCGTGGTGACCGAGGTTTGCGTGGCGTTCCCGGCGCTGGCGGCCCTGGCGGAAGGTTTCGATGTGTTCGTGGTGGCGGATGCCTCCGGCACCTTCAACGAGATGACCCGCGACGCCGCCTGGCGCCGTATGGAAGCCGCCGGCGCCCAGCTGATGACCTGGTTCGGCGTGGCCTGTGAGCTGCACCGCGACTGGCGCAACGACATCGAAGGCCTGGCGGCGCTGTGCTCGAACCACATTCCGGATTACCGCAACCTGATCACCAGCTACAACGCGCTGAC
>NZ_JBGLYK010000477.1:0-630 GCF_047304025.1 Pseudomonas sp. Pseusp97
GCCTCACCGGCCCCAGCCGGCCGCGCCCCAGCCGCGCCCAGGACCGCGAGGCCTGGCGGCTGATCAGCCAGCTGTCGCTGAACTACCTGTCGCTGGCGGAGAACGGCCAGGGCGCCGCCGCCCTGCGCGAGCTGCTGCGCCTCTACGCCGACAGCCAGGACCCGGCCCTGCCGTTGCAGATCGAAGGCCTGCGCGAAGTCAGCAGCCGGCCCATCACCCGCCGCCTGCCGATGCCCGGCCCGATCGTTTTCGGCCGCGGCCTGGAGATCACCCTGGAGTTCGACGAGAACGCCTTCCGCGGCACTGGCGTGTTCCTCCTCGGCGCGGTGTTCGAGCGTTTCCTGGCGCGCTACGTGTCCCTGAACAGCTTTACCGAAACCGTGCTTCGCAGCACCGAACGTGGCGAGATCATGCGATGGAAAGCCCGACCCGGACGTCGACCGAACCTCTGAGCGCCTTGCAGGCGATGCAGGCCGAGCCCTGGGAATTCGACTTCTTCCAGGCCTTGCGGCGCATCCAGTGCGAGCATCCCGAATTGCCCCGCCTGGGCCACTCGCGGCGTCTGGCGGACGACCCGTTGCGCCTGGGCCAGCAGCCCGAAGGCAGCTTCGCGCCCTCGACCCTGGCGGC
>NZ_JBGLYK010000478.1:0-618 GCF_047304025.1 Pseudomonas sp. Pseusp97
TGCGCGTCGACGGCCTGTCGATCCACCTCGGCAGCGGCCGCGACGCCTTCGAGGCCGTGCAGTCCCTGAGTTTCTCCATCGAGCCGGGCGAATTCGTCTGCGTGCTCGGCCCCTCCGGCTGCGGCAAGTCCACCCTCCTCGGCGCCCTGGCCGGGCACCTGACGCCCAGCGCCGGCCTGCTGGAAGTGGACGGCCAGACCGTCGCCAGCCCTTCCCCCGAGCGCGGCATGGTGTTCCAGCACCACACCCTGCTGCCCTGGCGGCGGGTGCGCGACAACGTCGCCTTTGGCCTGAAGATGCGCGGCGTGCCCCGTGCCGAGCGCCACCACCAGGCGGACGAGATGCTCCAACTGGTGGGCCTGAACGGCTTCGCCGATCGCTGGCCATCGCAGCTGTCCGGCGGCATGCAACAGCGTGTGGAAATCGCCCGCGTGCTGATCAACCAACCGCGCCTGCTGCTGATGGACGAACCCTTCGGCGCCCTCGATGCGCAGACGCGGATGATGATGCAGGAGCTGCTGCTGGATATCTGGACGCGCCTGCGCACCAGTGTGCTGTTCATCACCCACGACATCGACGAGGCACTGTTCCTCGCCGACCGCATCCTGGTGATGAGCC
>NZ_JBGLYK010000479.1:0-614 GCF_047304025.1 Pseudomonas sp. Pseusp97
GGCCACTGGCGGCGACTATCTGCCCGCCGTCGGCAGCCAGTTGCTGGCGCGCCTCGGCGATCTGCGCGGCCACGGCGCGGGGAAGGTTCATGTCGAAGGCATCGGCGCGGGTGCGGGCGCGCAGCAGCACCCAGTTGCGCCCGTCGTCTTCGGCGACCAGTGCGCCGCTGCCGATGTCCAGCTGCACCTTCGCCGTCAGCGGCTGGTGGTGTTGAACGCGCAGGGCCAGGCCGAACCAGTCCTGGTCATTGGGCAACAGGCCGAAGCCGGAGAACGGATCGAAGAGCTGCTCGACGCGCTGCTGGACGAAGGCGGCCGGCTCCTCGGCGAGCTGGCGGCGGTCGTCGGCATTGAGCAGCGCGAGACGGCCGGCGCGCAGTTGTTCACGCAGGGCTGGCAGGTCGGCCTGCACGCCCCACTGCACCTTTTCGTAGAGGCCGCTGGCCTGCCAGCGCTCGGCCAGTTCGCGGGCGTGGGCGATGGCGGTGTCGCGCTCGGGGTAGCCGACCAGCACCAGCAGCTCGCGGTTGAGCGGCTCCTGCATGCGCTGCTCGGCCTGTTTCTGCAGGGCGTCACGGCTGCCGCCGGGCACCAGTTCCAGCAGGTCGGTGCTC